>JAQVEY010000381.1 GCA_028697515.1 Bacteroidales bacterium
TTGGCACAAAAAGTCAGAGTATCTTATACTGGTGGAAATAAAAATAACCATATAGGAGTACCACTAACATTGCTGTCAATGAATCAAACTGTGGATATTGGTATTGTTGAAATGGGTGCTAACCATCCGGGGGAGATAAAAACACTTTGCGAGATTGCAGAACCAAATTTCGGCTTAATTTCAAATATTGGTAAAGCCCATCTCGAGGGTTTTGGTTCATTTGAAGGCGTAAAAAAAACTAAAGCAGAATTATATAATTATCTTAAGAAAAAAGATGCAGTCATATTTAGTAATACCGATAACCAAATACTAAACAAATTATTAGGAAAATACAGTTCTGTAAGTTATGGCACAAATAAAGATGTCTTTTGTTTTGGAGAGTATAATGAAATTTCTTTGCAAGCATCTGTAAAATGGAAATCAGATAACACCTCTGGTTTTGCAAAATCAAATCTTATTGGAAAATATAACTTTGAAAATATTCTGGCAGCAATAACTATAGGTGTTTATTTTGAAGTGCCAGCTACAGCTATTGATACTGCAATATCTTGCTATTTCCCAAGAAATAACAGATCACAATTAGTAAAAACCAGTAGAAATTCTCTAATCCTTGATTTCTATAATGCAAACCCAACAAGTATGTCTGCTGCTATTGACCATTTCTATAGTATTTCTGATAATAATAAAAGTTTAATACTTGGTGATATGCTTGAATTGGGAGATGATGCCGAACATGAACACAAAAATATCTTAGAACTAATCCAAAATAAATCATTTAAAAAAATATATCTTGTAGGAAGTAATTTCTATAAATTCCGAAATGATTTCGAATATACATTTTTTAAAACTGTTGAAGAATTTGCAAATTATATCGTAAAACACCCAGAAACTGGTAAGTTTTTTCTAATTAAAGGTTCGAGAGGTATAAAACTTGAAAAATGTACGGACTATCTGTAATTCTATTATCTAATTCAATTATTTAAATCTGCTATTATATATACCTATTAATTAATAAGCATTTTACTTTTATCATTTTAGGGCTTTATATAAGACTTTAGAAATTTTTGCGGCAGTTTTATTAGCATTTTTTTCGCACAAATCCATAAAAACATCCTCTGGCAATTCAGTATATGTATATATTGAATTATCCTTATTTACACGAAAAATCATCTGCCAAAAAGTCCTCTTATTACTAAGTTTTTCCTCCTTAGAGGTATAGGCACTTGTAGATTTCAATAATTCATTTCCGTTTAAGCCGATATTATATACATCGAATTCACTACCCGCATAACAACTAACTACATTATAAACCTCTTGCGAATCAGGAAATGTATCTGATGCTATAACTTCAGTTTTTGTTGATTCCTTGAAACTTATTTCTGAAATAAGTATCATAAATAACTTATCAGTATTAGTAGGTTCAATGCGCATGGAATAAATATTATGTTTCTCTAGTGCAGTTTCCAATTGCATTAAAAACTTAATTTCGTACTTATCCGACTCTCCTAAATCTAAATATTTAAACTCCTCATTTGAAACAACAAAATCATTAGGCCCATCAATAATAACAAATGCCGGTGAATCTAGATACCGACCGATTGAACAGGAATTGAAAATTATACAGAATAGTACAAAAATATAAATAGCTAGTTTTTTTCTCATAATTCATGCCCTTGAATTACAAATATACAAAAGAATTTCAATCGGATAATAATTAGAACAGTAAAAAATTATCAATATCAATTTTAAATAGTGTTATTAAGGTATTATGTAACTATAAATACATTTTTTAAAGATATAAATTTGTTATAATATTGAATTTAATCTATTTTATAGAATTTTTTTAACCCTATGTACAAAAATTGTGAATAAAATTTTTTATTTATTTTGTATTAATATGTAATACAATAAAAAAATACAGTAAATTTGTACTTTAATAAGAGGCATTGTTGTATTAGTTAGGTTAATGCGATAATTATAGAAAAGACAGAATTTCATATTAATTGATTAAGAAAACATTAGCAATTAGTATGTTATAATTTCAATGAAATAAAAAATAAATAAAATAAATACTTAATTTAAGTTTTATGAAAATTAAAAATTTAATCTTTTGCTGTCTGTTAATGATGATAATACAGACTAGTTTAAATGCTCAGTTATTATATAACAATGGAGTAAACATAACTATAACGAATGGAGTTGTTGTATATGTTAACGGTGTAGTGCAAAATCAGAGTGGTCAAATTTCTGTTGATGATGTTTCAGGTATAAGTGAGATTATCATTATGGATGATTTCATTAACGGTGCAACAGCAGGTGGAAACGGTTATTACAGAGTTTATGGAGACTGGCTGAATAATAACACTTTCAATGCCGGTTCAGGTACTGTTTTTATGCTAGGTGGAAATCAGATACTAGGAGGAAGTGTGTCAACCACGTTTTATAATTTGACATTAGATGGTACGGATATTAAAACTCAAACCATAGATCAATATTGTACAAGCATTCTTGATTTGAATGATGTTGAACTTAGTACTGCAACATTTGGTTTTTATATGCAAAACACCGATGTTGCTGCAATTCTTTATGGTAATGGTTTTGTATCCAGTTTAAACGGAGGCTTTCTATCGCGTAAAACCAATATCGCTCAAAATTATATTTTCCCAGTTGGTTCCAGCGTTGGAACATTACGCTACAGACCTGTAGAGTTAAGACCAACAACTGTTACTGCTAATACATACACTGTAAGAATGGCTAATGTAGATGCTACTACAGAAACTTTTGATCGTGATGCTAGAGAAGCAGACATTTGTGAAATTAATCCTCTCTTTTATCATCAGATAAACAGAACAGCAGGAACTGCAGCAACAGATTTAAACATATATTATGACAATACTGCTGATGGAGTTTGGGAAGGTATCTCAAACTGGAGTTTAGCTCCCGATCAATGGGAAATCATTGCAGGTAGTAATACTGCTTCAGGCGTTCCATTGTATAAAGCTACTGCTTTAGCATGGAATGATTTTTCACAAATACCTTATGCTCTTTATGCTTCTGTTCCCGATGCTATT
>JAQVEY010000382.1 GCA_028697515.1 Bacteroidales bacterium
AAGAACTTTTTTACAAAACCTGGGGGGCGTCTACTCCCGAAAATTCAGAGAATTTTCGTGGATCCTCGAAAAACTACAAAATCCGCTTTTTCGGATTTTTGGGTTTTCGGGACTATTCCGCCTCCCGGGCAACCTATTTATAAGAACTTTTTTGATTATTCTTCAACTAATAATTTGAGATGAAGAACGTCTAAAAAAAAGAGCGAGAAACGAGACTCGAACTCGCGACCCCGACCTTGGCAAGGTCGTGCTCTACCAACTGAGCTATTCTCGCAAAATAGGTTGCAAATTTAATCTATTTTCTTTTAAACTACCAAATAATTTTTAGATTTTTTTTAATTTTAGATCGAACCTATTATAATCCATTGTGTATCAATTTAATACATTTAATAAGACGGTTTTCTATGTTTTATAAAACTTTTGTATTTTTACAATAAAAAACGATATGAAGAAAATTTTACCTTGTTTGATTTTTGTTTTAATGAACTTTTCCCTATTTGCATACCCAGGAAAAGTCATTAAATCTTTTAATTCTCCCGGGCAATTTATTACAGGAATGACATTCGATGGAGAAAATTTGTGGTTATCAGACAGAAAAGCAGATTTAATATATTGTATTAATACTGAAAATGGTAATGTGATTAGGAGTATTTCCAGTCCTGCATACTGGCCTGTTGGATTAGCCTATGACGGAAAATATCTTTGGAGTGCAGATGCAAAAGGAGGAATTCCTCTGTCCGAAAACTATATGGGGATTATATACAAAATTGACCCGAATGATGGTACAATTGTTCATCAGTTAGTTTCGCCTTCACCTGTTCCAAAAGATCTGGCATGGGATGGGAAATACTTATGGCTAATTGATGATAAAGCCGATAAACTTGTACAATTTGATGCAAATGACGGAACTACAATAAAAGAGTTTTTAACTCCTGCTTATAATTCCTAAGGATTAAGTTTCGACGGCAAATATTTATGGATATCTGATTGTGGCACAAACGAGATTTATATGGTTGATCCAAAAAATGGAACTGTTCTTATGACAATTGATGCCCCCGAAAGAAATTCGTACGGACTTGCATTTGACGGAACAAATCTTTGGAATGCAAGTTTAAATACCGGTAAAATATTTTGCCTTGTACATAATGACGACGAGTTTTATATGACAAAAAATCCAAAAAAGTCTGTCGTTACCTACACTCATCTTACAACTAATTTCGGTCCTGGAACAGTTAAAACTATTGATGTTTATTTTGCAGTACCTGAAAACAGAATAAATCAAAAGCTTCTGAAAGAGCCCGAATACTCTGTTGAACCACAATATGCAACTGACAAATGGGGTCAAAAACTTGCTCACTTTCACATAAAAAACCTCAAAACTGGAGAGCAGTCCGAAATTATTGAAACAATTTATGCCGAAACTTATGATGTGAGATATTTTATTTTTCCTGATGAAGCAGGCAGTCTGAGTGATATTCCCCAAGAGATAAAAGAAAAGTATTTGGCAGATGATTCAAAATATGAATTAGGTCATCCTGTAATACAAAGTGCTGTAAATGAGGCTGTTGGTGATGAAAAAAATCCATATTGGATAGCAAGAAAGATTTATGATTATCTTATTTCAAAAATGTATTACGAAATGACAGGCGGTTGGAACACTGCTCCTACTGTACTTGCTCGGGGTAACGGTTCATGTTCAGAATATTCGTTCGTTTATATTTCAATGTGTAGAGCAGCGGGTTTACCTGCTCGTTATGTTGGTTCTATTGTTCAGCGTGGACAATTGTTTGCCATGGATGATGTTTTTCATCGCTGGGTTGAAGTTTATTTACCAAAATATGGTTGGATACCTGTTGATCCCAGCGGTGGCGACCATACTTCACCTGCAGCACAAGCAAGATATTTCGGATATTTGGGCAATCGCTTTTTAATTACAACTCAAAGCGGAGGAGGATCAGAATATCTTGATTGGCAATATAATTCAAATGTTTATCATACAAGTACTCCCAAAACTTATGTTGTTCATGAATATTTTGGCGATTGGAAAGAATAATAAAAGGAAATAAAGCATAACTTATACACTTTATAGCCAAAATATAGAGGTTGCATTAATATTTGTTTTTCGAATTTTAATTTAACAGCCAGACTTATCAATCTTTTATACACCTAACAGAGTAACCACTAGATGCCGGTTGATTTGATCGAGCAATTTGTGTAGAGTTATATAATAACCTTCTGCCGATACCATTACCACCATACGCAGATGCAGTCCAGAAAAAAGACAGTTCTGCAAAACTTGAGAAATCATAAGTATGACTTAAGAATGAATATTCCTTTTTACCACAAGGTATTGCACAAAATCCAAACATATCTGTGTTAGTATAATCTTGCCAATCAATAGATGATTTTAGCTTTGTTCCGGCATCATAGCCTCTAAAGCCCCATGTGAAAGAAGTCCCTATTGTAATTGAATCATCAACGTACATTTCTAATTCGAGCCATTCTTCATCACTTGGAACATGCCAACCATCAGGGCAAATTCCTTTGCGAACTCCCGATTCTAAGTCGTAATTATCTGTTACATATCCATTTATTGCAGCAGCCCATGTGTATAATTTACCACATTTTACTGAATTTGCAGGATTATCATCATAATTAAAATAATATTTACTATAAACAGAAATCATCCCATCGTTTCCAACGCCAGTACCGTCCAATATTTCAGTTCCGTCTGCATAATGTGTTGTATTTATATTTTCTTTCATCCAGCACTGGTTACCAATTTGAACAGTGTTGTAAATATTTCCGTCATAATCCGTTACGATAGGTGTACCGGCACAGGGACAAGCGAGATAGATTTTGTAATTTTCATTATTTTCAGGCTTTATAATAATGGTATTTGAGTGATAGTTTTGCTTTTTTGCAGTTATTTTAATAGTGTCTCCAAGATTATAAGTAAACTCTGATTTAATGCTTTTAAAAGAAATCAAAACCTCATTTTCTTGTGCATTTGTATTAATTAGACCTGTTGCGGAATATCCGTCTCCAACAGTTT
>JAQVEY010000383.1 GCA_028697515.1 Bacteroidales bacterium
AAAATTTCTTACATGGGAATGGAATTACGGAAACTCGCCTGCTTTTAATATTACAAAATCCAATCGCTTTGATGGAGGTAAAATAGAAGTTCAGCTTGATGTAGATAATGGAATCATCAAAACTTGTTCGATTTTTGGTGATTTCTTCTGTAACGGAGATATTTCAATAATTCAAAATGCAGTTGTCGGCTGCAAATACGAAACAAATTCTATTCGTGAGGCACTCGAAAATGTAAAAGCCTCGGAAATGCTTTATCTGATAAAAACCGAAGAATTGATTTCGTGCTTTATTGGGTAGTTTAGTCAACACTGTATTCCACAACCAGAACCATATTCTTTGTGTACTCTGTGTCTCTGTGGTAAAAATAACCACAAAGTCACTAAGAACACAAAGAAAGTAAGCAAAAAAGATTTGTTATTTTTTAAAAAATGATTATATTGTAATCTGTAAAAAGATTATAAAGTAATCAAAATATGAAATCGCGAAGTATTGTTCACATGGATTTGGACAGTTTTTTTGTTTCGGTAGAGAGACTTAAGAATAGCAGACTCAATGGAATTCCTGTAGTAGTTGGCGGAGGCTCGGACAGGGGAGTGGTATCTGCATGCAGTTATGAGTCCAGAGTATTTGGAGTACGTTCGGGAATGCCTACAAAAATGGCGCGTTATTTATGTCCCGATGCGGTTTTTATACGTGGTGATATGGATTTATATGCACGCTATTCGAAAATAGTTACGGATATTATTGCCGAAAAAGCACCTGTTTACGAAAAAGCAAGCATTGACGAACATTATCTGGACATTACGGGAATGGATAAATTTTATGGCAGCTACAAATGGACACACGAACTAAAGGAAAGTATTGTTAAGAACACAGGATTGCCGATATCTTTTGGATTGTCGGTAAATAAGACAGTAGCTAAAATTGCCACGGGAGAAGGCAAACCTTTTGGCGAAAAATGTGTTGAGCAGCCTATGGTAAATCAGTTTTTAGATCCACTTTCGATTAAAAAAATTCCTATGCTAGGCAAAAAAACATATAGTATATTACGTGCAATGGGCGTTTCTGATATTAAAACAATACGACAAATACCTCCTGTAATGATAGAAAATTTGCTTGGTAAAAATGGAAAATCATTATGGGAAAAAGCAAATGGGATTGATAATACCCCAGTTTTTTCTTATTCTGAACGAAAATCAATAGGCAGCGAAACAACTTTTGAGAAAGATACAATTGACATTAATAAAATTAGTGATATTATATCAGGAATGGCTGTAAAGCTTTCATATCAGTTAAGGAAAGAACAGTGGCTTACCTCATGTGTTGTTGTTAAAATACGATATTCCGATTTTGATACTCATACTTTACAAAAGGCTATCCCATACACAGCTTTCGACCATGTACTAGTTCCTGCAGTTAAAGAGCTTTTTGCAAAACTTTATCAGAGAAGAGTTCTTATTCGGCTTGTCGGAATCAGATTTACAAAACTTATACGTAGTGTGCCGCAATTAGATTTGTTTGAAGATACTCCCGAAATGATCCGTTTGTACATGAGTCTTGACAATATCCGAAAAAAATACGGTGAACGAATTATCAGAAAAGGAAATTCGTGGTATAGATAAATGTGAATTATATAACAGAATCAGTAACTGCAACTGTGAAAAAACTACGGCAAAAATCTATTTCAAAATCAATGGCATTCATAATTACAGGTTTTTCGCCATATTTAAAAAGAATCATATTTCCATCAGTTTTCTTTCTTTTAATGAATATGTCTTTTTTATCACCTTTAAATTGAATTACTGATTTGTCGCAAAAGAAATTCTTGTATCCTTCATTGTCTAGTGCAATTGCTGCATCAGAAGCATAATAGATCATATCATCCAATATTTCAGCGTATCCATCTGGGTATTTTATTTTAATCTCTTCGATTTCAAGACTATCAGGCCATAAAAAGATAACACAATTTTCTGATACAACCAGTGTGTCCGATTCGCTGGTGTAACTTTTAATTATTGGATCTTCAAAATATTCATCTATTACAACTATTGTGTCATTAATTTCATTTAAATCTAAGTCACTATTAATTGAAGTATCCTCCACATTTAATTTGTCATTATTTATTTCACCTTCTGAAACCAAATTATTACAACTGAACAGGGCTGTAGTAAGTATCAGGTAAATTATCTTTTTCATGACCAGTTGAAAATTTCTATATCAAACTTTGATGCAAATTTATAGTATAATTTGGATATTAAATATGAAAACTTATCAGTATTTATAAAAAAAAATATGTTTGATAACAATAAAGCAAAATAAAGCTTGAATTATTTTGTCAATTCAGAAGATTTTATAATTTTGTTAGTGTCAAATAGAGAATTTGTGAAAGGTTATAAAATTATATCGATACTTGCAATTTTCGTTTTCCGTAATATAAAGGAAAGAGATTCATTTTTGTTTTAATTCTGTAGTTTGAGCAGATATCCATCTGTTCGTTAAATCATTGTTTTATTAATTATTAAAAATTAAAATTATGGAATTACCATTTTCAGAATCGTATAAAATCAAAATGATAGAGCCTCTTAAACGTAGCACCAGAGAGCAACGTGAGGAGTGGATAAAAGAAGCAAAATATAATTTGTTTAAATTAAATAGTGATAGAGTTTTTATTGATCTTCTAACTGACAGTGGCACAGGGGCAATGAGTGATCGCCAATGGGGAGCTATTATGACTGGCGATGAAAGTTATGCCGGTGCAAGAAGTTTTTTTGAGTTAAAAAACCGTGTTCAGCAGTTGATGGGTTTCGAATACTTTTTACCAACTCATCAGGGGCGTGCTGCAGAAAATGTACTTTTTTCTGTACTTATTAAAGAAGGAGATATTGTACCCGGGAATTCACATTTTGATACAACCAAAGGTCATATTGAGTTTAGGAAAGCAAAGGCAGTTGACTGTACTATTGATGAAGCGTTCGACACTACTCTTGATCATCCTTTTAAGGGCAACATAGATATTGAAAAACTCGAAAAAGTATATAAAGAATATCCAAA
>JAQVEY010000384.1 GCA_028697515.1 Bacteroidales bacterium
TGTCCGTGTCGGTGATTCTTAGCGTATTTGACGATACAACTAGAGGCATATAATTGAGCGTTATGTTTTATCGGAATGTCGGAGTTTCTTATTTCTACTGGTCTAATGTATGTAGTACCGTCTGCGAAAGTTATAGCTGTCCTTGATTTATCATCTATCCTGAGAGTAATCTTGTCAGTATCTTCGTATCTGAATCCGTAGTCTGAACCGGCTTGTAAAATCTCAATCCACTCGTACAGTCGTTTCGGTTCGTCCATGTATAAGGAAACATCAGCTAAAGAGGCTTTCTCGGCAGTCCATTCCGTTTGGTTGTAGTTCGTTGCGTTGTATTCTATGTTTGCGATACGATCATTTAAGTCTGCGATGATATCAGCAGGGTTGTCGTAATCTCTCATCCGTCCTGTCACATAGATTGCTTTCAGTCCATTATCAGGGTTAGACCCATCTATCGCACAAAGAGCATTTGTAAGGGTAAATGTTCCGGAAGTGGAAAAATTAGCATGTGAGACAGCGGTAAGCAAATCATCATACCAAGAATGTACTTGGGTTATCGAAGTAACCAAAGTGCCCCATTGAAAAGTAATCGTACCCGCTCCCTTGGAGATAGGATAGGCAGGGGCTTGGATTACATCACCATATCCGTCTGGGATTGTTATTCCGTTGGTATCCTCTGCCACACCGCTAAGGCTAGAGAATATCTCTACAGGAGTATCAATTTCCAGTCGTTCTCGTTTGTCACCGACTTCAAGAGTCATGGTAGCCGTAGTGGTTTCAATGTCCTTGACATATCCGCTAAAGACTAAGACTAAATCATCGTAATCGTCACCCTCTGAACCACGCTTGATTCTGACAGGGTTTCCGTAGAGTTTTTCGTCTGTGTCGAACAATCCAACCCCAGAAGTAACATCGTTGGTAAAGACTATCGAGCCTCCACCGAAAGCCATGATACCGTATTGTAGTGGGTCGGCTTGGTCTGAGAGTGAAGGTATTGACTGTACTATCGGGCGGTAGAGTTGGTTTCTAAAGTATCGTACCGTATCGGAACAGTATCCATAGAGAACGCCCGTTTCCACTGTGTGAGCTAGAAGGTTATCAGTATGTGCTATGTGGACATATAAGACTTGCAAGGTAGCATCAAAGTAGAAAGAACTCTGCGTAGATTGACAATCGACTAGGGAATCTTGTTTAGTTAGCTCAAATATTGAGTCAAGAGTCATTGATTCTATCTGAGTTGCTACTGAGTTATAAGTTCCGTCAGCACCGAATGTAGTTGTCCAATAAGTAGCAATAGACTCCGCTTGTAAGCCAGCACCTACCGTTACGATTGACTCGTATACATACGGACTATACGGAGTAAAAGAGCCTTCATAAGAAAATGTCTTGTCAATTTCGACTACGGCAAACACAACTTCACCTCTAATTTTGTATATCCACCCTGTATCCCTTCCACTACTCCCCAAGAAGCTACAGGATGATAACAGGAATGCTCTAATTTCAACGTACTAGAAAACAATGTGTATGCAATGCCAACAGTGTAATAATCTTGCGAAGGTCTAAAACTTAAAAAACGTACAAAAGAAAATTCATTAGTATACCTTGCATAAAGTTTGAAGTCATACACACTTTGCCACAAATCTAATGTAATGTACAAATTATCATGCTCATAATAGTTTGTATACCTTTTCTGTATCCCTGTAGTTAATGATACATCCATAGGATATACAGCGAATGTATTAATAATCAATATAATAATGATTATAACGCATCTTCTCATCATGCAAAGTGTCCTGTATTATTATAAACACGATATGTGCTACCTATTGCATACAAAAAATTACCTAGCATGTCTTCAACAGGTGGATTTTTACCTTGCACAACTAATCTAATTGTTGCATCAGTGACAGCACTACCTGCATTAAAGGAAACTCTCAAAAGTCCATAACCCTTTTCCGAAACATCCATGGTGTCATTGTGCGTAAAACTGCTACCTCCTGAGATAAAGTCACCATGGTCATCGAAGTATGTTGTACCACCCGGGTAAGAATAGTAATAACTCTGAGCGTAGATATTTCCTGTCGAGCCAACAGAGTTAATCGTAAGCTGACATGTATATAAACCTCTTGGTAACACAAGAGATAAGGTTATCCCTTCACCTGTGGAGAACTTAAGCGTAGTACCTGTGTCTATTATTGTTGTATATGCGGAAGCAGAATCTTTACTTCCTTTATAGTCAACACCATCTATTTTCAAGTCTGCAAATGTAACAGAATCGGTTGTCGTCACATCTTGATTCATTTTATACTGGGCGGTTACTGCACCCATGGAATACTTCTCATATTCCGTCCCATCTTTAACAACAAGATACGGCAACAAAGCATAACTTCCGGTATACTTATATCCGTAGACTTCGTTCCAGACGTAGCTAGAGATATCCTGTATCCATTCTGCGGTTAATGTAGTACTTCCGCTTATCCGAATGTAGTTGTTACCGTCTACAGGCGTTCCTGTGATTGCATAATCCTCAGTGTCTACTACATACAAGTTCCCACCGAATTGAATATACGCTCCAACCTTGATAGCCGGAAGCCCTGTACCACCTGAGTTGGTCAGGATAAATGCTTGATTATTCGCTAGATTGTTAAAAGCTGAAATATGAGCGTTCTGTGCTTCGTAATCCGCAACCGCACTCGGTACTGAACTCGGATTAGCTACTTGTGTTATTGCCATTAGTTGACCTCCTGAAAGTCGAATGAAACGGTATCACCTTCTTGTAGGTGACTTATAGATAGACTTGAAGCAAACCTTCCATACAAAGGTAAAAAATCAGCGTGTGAATTGTCCCATAAGTCCAAATAGAATGGGAGAATCAATCCCCTGTCTAGGAAAGCGGATTCTAGTGATTTACGCTCGGTGGAAGTCAAGAGAGGAATTGAAACATTCCCCGACCTGTAGACTGTCCCCTGCCTGCCTGAGGCTTGTTGATCGCTAGAGGATGTAACCACATCGCTAGAGTTAAGTGGCATGTCTTGGTCAGCACTTTTATAGAAA
>JAQVEY010000385.1 GCA_028697515.1 Bacteroidales bacterium
TGCCGAATTTGTTAAAACTGCAGCAGAATATATCTCTGAACTGGGATATATCCCTAAGATTTTCCCTTCCTGTCTGAACAAGCATTTTCAGTTTGGTGGTACTGATGATGAAAGATTAAAAGATATTCAGAATGCATTTGATGCTGATGATATTGATGCCGTTTTATGTGCTAGAGGAGGCTATGGCACAATACGCATAATTGATAAAATTGATTTTTCGGGATTTATTAAAAACCCTAAATGGGTAATTGGATTTAGTGATATCACGAATTTGCATCTTGCGATAAATAAAATGAAAATATGCAGTATTCACGGACAAATGACAAAGGCGGTGCATGAGCAAATGGATTCAGATGCAGTGAAATTTGTGTTTGATATCCTTGCAGGTAAATTTCCCAAATATAATATAGACGGACATGATTTGAATAGAATTGGTGAAACTGAAGCTGAACTTATTGGTGGAAATCTTTCAATAATTTACAGTTTGCAGGGGACAAAATTCGAAATTGATACAAATGGAAAAATTTTGTTTATCGAAGACCTGAACGAGTATTTATACCACCTCGACAGAATAATGATAAATTTAAAGTTGACAGGAAAACTAAAGAATCTTAAAGCGCTGATAGTAGGACAATTTACCGACATGAAGGACAATGCAAATCCATTTGGCAAAAATGCTTATGAGATAATTTCTGAACACGTGGCAGATTACAGTTTCCCGGTCTGTTTTAATTTTCCTCTAGGTCATATTGATAATAACTTACCACTTATAACCGGACATAAATACAAGCTCAAAATACGCGATGCAGTAGATTTGTTGCCGATGAGATTTTGATATATTTTTCAGGAATGATAATCTGATAAGTGACATTATTTTTGATGAAATTAAAAATTTCTTCCTGATTTTGTATAGATAATCGAAAAAAAATCGATTATCTGTGCAAAATGAGTTATATTTGCAGTGTAAAAGTGAATTTTTATGAATCAATTAAATAATTTTGGAATAATTCCATTCACAAGAGGAGCTTTGACTCAAATGTTGAGAGAGTATAGTTCTCCAAATGATAAAATATCATCTTGGCTTGCAAATGGCGATATTATTTCTTTGAAAAAAGGATTGTATATTGTTTCGGAGCAATATAGGACAGAGAAACTAAATCTTGAAATTATTGCAAATCAGATTTATGGACCTTCATATGTTTCTTTGGATTCAGCATTGCAATTTTATGGGATTATTCCTGAAAAAGTAAGTGTTGTAACATCCGTTTGCACCAAAAGGTCGAAGAGTTTTGAGAATGAAATAGGGATTTTTAGTTATTACGGTGTGAAAGAACAATATGCTGGAATTGGAGTAGATTCAAAAACTAATGATGACAAACACTATTTTTTAATTGCAACACTCGAAAAAGCCTTATGCGATAAAATTATATTCACTAAAAATTTGCAACTAAAGTCTTTAAAAGCAGTACATCGTTTTTTAGAAGATGATTTGAGAGCTGATTTTAGCGGAATAGAGAAATTTAATCTTAACATCATAAAACAGTGTGCAGAGTGTGGTATAAAGAGTAGGGAATTGACTTTGCTGGAAAAATATCTTCAAAATTTAAAGTAATATGGAAGTATTTAATAAAATGTTGGCTAAGTACAATTTGGCAACAGATGCTGATTTGTATAATGCCACTCGCGAGATAATGCAGGAAATAGCTCTGGCAGGCTTATATAGAGGCAGATTCTTTAGTAAAGCAGCCTTTTATGGTGGAACTTGCCTGAGAATATTTCATGGACTTGACAGATTTTCAGAAGATTTAGATTTCTCTTTAATGCAGCCAGATACTGATTTTAAACTTGAACCATATTTTAATTCTGTAATTGCTGAATTTGCGGCACTTGGAATTGAAGTAGAAATAGTTCAAAAGCAGAAAAGTGGTATCTCAAATATTGAGTCTGCATTTCTGAAACAAATAAAAACAGTTTACTCTTTAAATATACAAAGTCAAAAGAATATTAAAATTAAATTTATAGTTGACACTAATCCCCCTTTAGGTTTTAATGTTGAAAACAAATTGCTATTGCAGCCATTTTCATTTTATGTAAACTGTTTTACGCTTCCAGATTTGTATGCTGGCAAAATGCACGCTTTGCTTTTTCGCGCTTGGAAAACCAGGGTTAAAGGGCGTGATTGGTATGACTTCGAATGGTATGTGCGAAATAATGTTGAACTTAATCTTGCACATTTTGCCGAAAGGGCTTTTCAAAGCAATCATTTATCCGAAAGAACCATAAGCTCTGTTGATTTTATAAAAATGCTAAAGGCCAAGATCGAAACTGTTGATTTTAAAAATGCCGCCGCAGAAGCTTCTGTTTTTATCAAAAATTCTTCTGATACTGATATTTGGTCAAAAGATTACTTTTTGCAGTTATTACCTATGATAAAATTTTGCCGTTAAACGAATAATCTAAATCTCATAATATAACCATTTCATTGTAAAATGAATTCAAAAAACTACCTTCTTCAATGAATTTGAGTCTAACATCAGCAAAAAGAATATTTGTAATCCTAATTACTTTACAAACAAAGTTTCAATTCTGCGATTTTCCTGAGCTTTCCAGTCTTCATCTTCATCTTTCCAGACAGGATATTCTTCGCCAAAAGGAATACTGATAATTCTTTCCTGATTGATTCCGGCTTCAATTAGATTATCAACAACTGATTTGCATCTTCTTTCGCTCAATTCTAGGTTATATTCTTCAGTATCGCTTTGGTCGGTATGTCCGAATACAACAAGAAAAAGCTCCTCGTCTGCTTTCATGATTTCAGCAAGTTTGTCAACTTTTTCCTGATACTCATCTTTTAATATGGCTCCGTTAAGGTCGAATAATGCCAAAACTTGTGGAAGTCCAACAGGGGTTTTGTTCTTATACAGATTTGAGCAGCTTGTCCAATAAGCAGACTCTCCACCCTCAAGAATATTGAAATCAACAGGAGTATTCATATACAAATTTCTACCTGTAACATTTGCTCGACCTGTAT
>JAQVEY010000386.1 GCA_028697515.1 Bacteroidales bacterium
CTAGTAGTTTTAGTCTTGATTATTTTTTTGAGACAGAATTCAGATCCCAAAAAGGTGCTTAGAGATTTTGCTGTTCAGGATACAGCATCAATAGATAAAATTTTTCTTGCCGATAAAAACAATAAAACAATTCTGCTTGAAAGAAAAGGAAACTATTGGACAGTTAACGGAACTTACAAAGCTCGTCGAGATTTAGTGGATTTATTACTCGAAACAATTTGCAAACTTGAGGTAAATTCGCCAGTTCCAGAAGCAAAACTGGATAAGGTACTATCAGATATCTCTGTTAGCGGAATTAAAACCGAGATATATCAAAAAGGAGAATTAGTAAAAACATATTATGTAGGTGGAGTAACCCAAGACAATATGGGTACTTACATGATTATGGAAGGCTCAGATCTACCTTTTATTATGTATATTCCCGGATTTAATGGCTATTTGTCTGTAAGATATAACACAGATTTAAACGAATGGCGAGAAAGACATATATTCAATTATCAAATTCAGGAAATCGCTAAGATTAGTATAGAGTACAATCAATCAAAAGAAGAATCATTTATGATTATTGCAGAGGATAATAATAATTATCGTCTGACTGACATTGAAGGTAACGATGTAGGTTTTGAATATAATACTATGATGCTGAAAGAATTTGTGGCTAGATGTAAATTTGTAGGATTCGAAGCATACATTATGGACGAACTGCAACAACATAAAAAGGATAGTCTGTCAAAAGAACCTATGATTGCTAAATACACTATCGAAACTAAAAAAGGGGATAAGCGTTCTTTAAAAACATATTATCGTCAGAATATAAACAATTTTAAGGATGATGACGGAGTCCCTTATGATTATGATATAGATAGGTTATATGGAATTATTGATGATAAGGAAGTTGTTTTGCTTCAATTTTATATTATTGATCCGATCTCATTAACTAAATCGGAATTTAGAATGAAGAATTGAACAAATATTGTTCATAAAAATTTGAAAGTTTGAAGAATTAAATTTTTTAGAAAGTATAAGAAATAGTACTTTTAAGGCTTAATTAAAAATTAGAATATATGGATTTTGTAGTATCGAGTTCACATCTTTTAGGACATTTGCAATTAGTCAGTAAAGTTGTAGGATCAAAAAATGCCTTACCTATTTTAGACAACCTATTGTTTAAAGTCAATGATGGAGTTTTGGAAGTTACGGCAAGCGATCTCGAAAGTACGCTAATTACTCGTTTGAATCTGGATTCAAATAATGGAAATGGAACAATTGCCATTGATACTAAAAAAATTCTGGATGTTTTGAAAGAGTTTCCGGAACAGCCACTAACATTTAATATCGACACAGAAGAGTTAAAGGTAGATATTGTATCTTCAAATGGTAAATTTACATTAGTAGGACAAAATGGTGAAGATTTTCCTCAAATACCCGCTCTTAAATCAGACAGGGTTACACGAGTCGAAATATTACCTGATGTTTTGTATAGTGGAATTTGTTCGGCTATTTTTGCTACCGGTGATGACGAATTAAGACCTGTAATGAATGGAATTTATGTCGAATTTCAAACTGGTGGAATTAATTTCGTAGCTACAGATGCTCATAAATTGGTAAAATACCGTAGAAAAGAAGTTAAAGTCGAAGAAGAGGCCTCTTTTATTCTTCCAAAAAAACCTGCAGCTATTCTTAAAGGAGTATTGCCTAAAGCTTTTTCTGATATTACCCTTGAGTTTGATGATAAAAATGCAATATTTAGTTTTGAGAATTTTCAACTTATTTGCAGATTGGTCGAAGGAGTATATCCAAATTATGCAACTGTGATACCAAAAGATAACCCTAATAAGCTTATAGTTGACAGACTTGAATTATTTAATACCCTCAAACGTGTCTCAATTTTTGCAAATCAGGCAAGCAATTTAGTCGGTCTTAATATTACAGGAAATCAGTTGAGAGTAAATGCTCAAGATATTGATTATGCAATTTCAGCTCACGAAGTAATTAATTGTCAATATGATGGTGATGAAATGGAAATCGGATTTAAATCAAATTTCTTAATAGAAATTTTAAATAATTTGTCAACTGCAGAAGTTGTTATTGAATTGTCTGATCCAACTAGAGCTGGAGTTGTTGTTCCAAAAGACAACGACAACGAAAATGAAGAAATATTAATGTTGCTTATGCCAATGATGATAAATAACTAATAATAATCTTGTTAATGCAAGGGGCCTTAAAGCCCCTTTTTTATTATGGAACTAAATCTAAAAAAACCAATCGTATTTTTCGATCTCGAAACAACTGGAATTAATCCCGCTACAGATAGAATTGTAGAAATTTCTATTCTTAAGGTATTTCCAAATGGCAAAGAGTTGTCAAAGACATATAGGGTAAATCCCGAAATGGAAATTCCCTCATCTGCAACAGAGATTCATGGAATTACAAATGATGATGTTAAGGATTCTCCGGTTTTTAAAATGATTGCAAAAGAACTGGTTTCGCTACTCGAGGATGCGGATATTGGTGGCTATAACTCAAATAAATTTGATGTGCCATTACTAGCTGAAGAATTTCTTAGAGTAGATGTTAATTTTGATTTGAAGAAAAGGAACTTCATAGATATAATGGTGATTTTTATGAAAAAAGAACCTAGGAATCTTGAAGCTGCTTATAAATTCTATTGTGATAAAGAACTAAAGGATGCCCATAGCGCATTAGCTGATACCAGAGCAACTTACGAGGTGTTTAAAGCTCAGCTTGAAAAATATCATGATTTAGGTGAAAGTATTGATAAGATTTCTGAGTTTTCTTCTCATAATAGAAATGCTGATTTTGCAGGAAGACTTATCTATGATGATAATAATAATATTGTAATCAACTTTGGTAAATATAAAGGTCAACTATTAATTGATGTGCTTAAAAAAGATCCTTCTTATTATGATTGGGTTCAGAAGGGAGACTTCCCTTTATACACCAAAAGGGTATTTACAGAAGTGTATCTCAAGTCTAAGTAATTGATATACAATTTGTTTA
>JAQVEY010000387.1 GCA_028697515.1 Bacteroidales bacterium
TACTGACCTGTTGACCGAAGAAAAAACGATTACGAACACTTAGTTTTATATTGAGCCATTCGGCAGGGTAATACGAAAAATCCAAACGGTTGTGAATAAGATTGTCGGTAATCCAATAGTTTTCTATATCCGCAAAACTAACCGTCTGCATATATTTTATGTATCCGTCGAATTCAAACTTTTTTGTGCTCTCTTGCGAAAAACCGGTCTGAGATACAATTAAGGACAGTAATATTAGCTGTATTATTTTTCTTTTCATTTTTTTATTCCTTAGTTCAGCAAATGTCCAGATTGAATTAATCTGAAAATTTGCTCAGTATCAGCAACATCGGTTAGTCGCATCTTTCCGTCTTCGGCAATCATTTTCAACTGGTTACAATTTGTAACCGTTTGATTGCCTTCCTTAATTAGTCGGTTTTTCATTACCTTCCAGTAGTTCCTTGCAGCTTGAAAATTTGACTGATCTGTTAGAACTGCAATAATATCAATAATCGAAAAATACCATTTTTCTTGGTCTGCGTCCCAATGTGCGCGAACTTGTTTTTGTTCAAAAACTTTTATTGAATTTTCTTTTGTCATAGCAAATATGTATGTTGTAAAGATACTAAAGGATGATTAAAGGTAAAAAATAATCGGACTTAAATTATTCACAATTGTCAAATCTTAACATCACTTTTTACCTTTCCATCATCAATTGTAATTATTCTACGAGCTTTGTCCACAACTCTTTGATCGTGGGTTGAAAAAATAAATGTGATGTTTTCTTTTTTATTCAGCTCCTGCATAATGTCCAATAGGTTGCTTGTGGAAACCGAATCGAGATTTGCTGTCGGTTCATCTGCAAGAATAAATTTTGGTTTTGATGCCAAAGCTCTTGCCACTGCCACACGTTGTTGTTCTCCACCCGAAAGTTTTGCAGGTCGGTTGTTTATTCTTTCTTCCAGGCCAACAGCTTTGAGCATTTCAATTGCACGTTCTTCTCTTTCCTTTTTATTCTGATTTTGAAGTTGCATAATAAATTCAACATTTTCTTTTGCTGTTAAAACAGGAATCAGGTTATATGCCTGAAAAACAAAACCGATGTTTCGCAAACGAAAATCGATAACTTGCTTTGAACTTAAACTACCAATATTGATTCCATCAATTATTACCTCTCCGTCTGTTGGCTTATCAAGTCCTCCTATCAGATTTAAAAATGTTGTTTTTCCAGACCCTGAAGGTCCTACTATTGCTGTAAATTCTCCTTGGTCAAAGCTTAAATCTATTCCGTTTACTGCCTTAACCGGGACAGCTGTCTCTGTGTAGATCTTGTGGAGGTTTTTGATTTCTATTATTTTCATAATGTCTTTTTTTAGTGCCTTGAGTACCTAAAGTGCACTAGAGTGCCTAGCGTACTTGGGGTTCTGGCTTATTATATGTTTTTATTTTAGTTTAAAATTCATTTAACTTTTTAACTTTTAACTCCATTTAAGTACTTTAGCGCACTTTAGGCACTCCAAGTACTTTAGGCACTCCAAGTACTTTAGGCACTTCCTCATTCCGTTCGTAAAACCTCTGCCGGATTCATTTTTATTGCTCTTCTAATAGGGAAAATTGCCGAGAACAATGCTGTAAATACAGTTAGCACAACAACCTGAACATAAAATTCCAGATTCAATGCAGGATATAAAACAGCATCATAACCAATAGACTCAAATCCTTCAGCATACATTGTTAAATCTATTCCTGTTCTGCCAAAATAAGATACTAATACCTGAGCAATTATAACTCCCATTATTGTGCCTGTAAAAGTCAGGAATACTGTTTCCCAGACTATCATAATTCTGATTTTTGATTTATTCATTCCAATTGCCATCATCATCCCAAGTTCTTTCTTGCGTTCAAGTATCGCCATAAGCATTGTATTAATTATACCGAATGCCAAAGCCATAAGAATAATAAAAAGAATATAGCCAGAATATTGAGCCATCATATCTGTCATCATGCCTAAATCGGGACTGATTTCTTTCCACGTACGCACACTGATATCTTTTCCCACCAATGCTTTAATCTCTGTTGCAGCTTCGGTAAGTTGTTCATTGTTTTTTAGTAATACAGCTATTTCTTGAGCTACATTTTCATCATATCCACAAATTTTGTTCAAATGGTCCATTTTAACGAAAATCTGCATTTCGTCAAACATTTGATTTTTAGTTCTGTATATTCCGCAAATCTTATAACTGTCGCTAATAATATCTCCATTTGCATCCTGAAATGTTAAAACTAATTTAGATTTAATGTCGAGTTTTAGCTTTTCTGCCATATTTTGGCTAATAACAATTTCATTTGATTTGTTTTCGGTAAAAAAGTCTCCTTCAACTATTCTTGTATGAAGGTCTGACACATTCTTTTCTTCAGAGGGAATTACTCCGTTTATAACGACTCCGGCAGCAGTCTCTGCCGAGCTTATCATAGCAGTGATTTTCAGTCTTCTTGAAACTCCCGAAACATATTCACTCTGTGCAATTTTATTTACTATTTCATCAGTAGTGTCAATATAAAATTCCTGTTCCTGATTATCAATGAATTTGGGATTATGCAATTGAATATGTGATATTTCTGTTTCGATTGCATTATCAACCCTCTGATTCATCATCCCAATCATTGCTGCAGTTGCAAATATGCCACCAACCATTCCTATGCACACAGAAATAAGAATTACCAAACTTCTTGCTTTGTTACGCCAGATATTTCTCCATGCTATTTTAACGATTTCCATAATATTTGATTTTATTACTTTCTCAATGATTTAATTACATTCAACTTGCTAATCCCCCAAAGCGGATAAATAATTGCTATTAATGTTAGAATAATTACAACTAATGGTTGTGAAATAAAATAATCAATTAGAAATGCAGCCGGCATAATTGGTTCAAACCCGTAAGCTTCGTAGGTTTTTGCCATATCACCTGTAAATGTTATAGGATTAACGGTTAGATAATACATCATTGGGATACTAAAAACTATCGATGCTA
>JAQVEY010000388.1 GCA_028697515.1 Bacteroidales bacterium
AGCACATTCAATCCTAACAAACTTATCATCTTTTTCTATTGCTTTTAAATATGTTTCTCTGACTTTTTTCTGAAAGTCAAGATGTGCCTCATGAATATCAATTTTTCCTTGCAGATAATTACGATCATCTCCTGTTCGGTCCTCAGTAAGTCTCATTTTTGTGAAGTTAAAAGGAACATCAAGAAAAATGCTTAAATCAGGTTTAGGAATTTTAAAGTATTCATATTCTAAATCAAAAATCCAATTAAAAAGTTTATCTACCTCATCCTGAGAGCTTAATTTGGCACATTGAAATCCAATATTTGAATAAACATACCTATCATTTATAACAACTTTTCCTTCATCTAACCACTGCTTAATACATTTCGAAAGATTAAAGCGATCTCCTGCAAATAATAAAGCAACAAGATAAGGGTTAACCTGTTCCAGACTTCCGAATTCTCCTCTTAAAAATCTTGATATTAAATCTCCGAAGATCTTGGAATCGGATGTTGGGAAATGAATAAATTCGCAAGATTTTCCCTTTTTCTCTATGTATTGCTTTAGCAATTCTACCTGAGTTGATTTACCTGCGCCATCAAGTCCTTCTATTACAACAAATGCCATATTCCTTCAATTCAAATAAACCTCAAATTTATTAAAATACTCCGATTTTAGGAAATAAAAAGCTTTTATTTATCAACGAAAACAGTTAATAATTTCTTAATTTCGCAGAGTAAAATTCAAATTTGTGAAAATAACTGTAAAAGCTAAGTTTATCTCTTTAGAATCTCCACTAGTAATGGGGATTATCAATCTTACAGATGATTCATTTTATTCAGGTAGTAGGGCTACTGATTTAAAATCTGCAGAGGATAAAATCGTCAACATGCTAGATGAAGGTGCCGACATTATAGATATTGGAGCAATGTCATCGCGATCAGGAAGCAAAATAATAAGCCCTGATGAGGAATGGAAAAGGCTCGAACCTATATTGCAGATGATTAAAACTAAGTACAATGATAAAATATTTTCACTTGATACCGTTCACTCCGAAATAGCCAAAAAGGCTGTTTGTGATTTTGGAATTGACATTATTAATGATATAAGCAGCGGTACTATTGATGATAGAATGTTTAATACTGTTTCAGAATTAAAAGTTCCGTATATAATAATGCATATGAGAGGAAAACCAGAAAATATGCAAAATTTGACAAAATACAATTCGCTTATTAACGATATTATTTATTTCTTTTCTGAAAAAGTCAGAAAATTAAATGCTATGGGTGTCAATGATATTATTATAGATCCGGGCTTTGGATTTTCTAAAACCATTGAACAGAATTATAATTTATTAAACAATCTGGATAAATTATCAATATTTGAACTACCGATATTAGTTGGATTGTCAAGAAAAACTATGATTTGGAAAACTCTAGGAATTAGTCCAGAGTTATCATTAAATGGAACAACTGCATTAAATATGATTGCACTTAATAAATTTGCAAATATCATACGAGTCCATGATGTTAAAGAGGCTAAAGAAGTTGTAAATATTTATAACAGTCTTAAATTAAATTTATAGTTTTTCTTCTATTTTGACATCTTAAAAAAATATAATTACTTTTGTATAGAAAAATAAATTATGATAACTGCATTTATAAATATCAGACTGCTTGACGTTTTGGATATCATTCTGGTTGCATTTCTATTATATCAGTTATATATATTAATAAAAGGCACAGCTGCATTACGCATTTTCATTGGTATTTTTTTGATATATCTGACTTGGCTACTTGTAAAAGCTATGAAAATGGAGCTCATAAGTACGATTATGGGACAAATTATGGGAGTTGGAGTAATTGCTCTAATTGTGGTCTTTCAACAAGAGATACGACAATTTTTATTACTCATAGGTAATAAATATATAAAAAGAGGAAAGTTTAATATAATACAAAATTCGAGATTACAATCAGGATATAGTTCTGCAAACATTGAACGAATTTGTCAGGCCGCAATAGAAATGGCAAGTACAAAAACAGGAGCTTTAATAGTTATTTCACGCGATGCTTCATTAAAAACATTTGCTGAACAAGGAGAAATAATAAATTCGGACATTTCCGTACAATTGTTAAAAGCTATTTTTTACAAAGATGCTCCCCTTCATGATGGTGCAGTATTAATCGAGAACAACAAAATCTATGCTGCTAAATGCGTTTTGCCATTATCTGCAGCACCTGAATTACCAAAAGAATTCGGACTACGACACAGATCCGCTCTAGGGATGACTGAAATTACTGATACAATTGTTATTATTGTATCCGAACAAACAGGGAAAATTTCAGTTGCTAAAATGGGGAAAATATATAAACTATCTCAACAGGAAAGACTTTTAAAGGTTGTTACTGGATTTCTCAGGAAAAACGAAGAATAAATTTACAAATCTAAACCTTCTTCCCTTAAGTCATATAGTAAACTATAAAGTTTAAAAAAATCATTGTTGTCCGAAATAAATTCTACAGAAAAGTCAAATACATTGTCCACATACATAAATACAGAAATGTTTAAAAATTGTGCTTATTAAAACCAAGTTTTTATTTTAAGCCACAGATTCACAGATTTTATTGATGATTTTAACAAATTGCCACCCCTAAAAATTAAAACAGATTATCCACAGAAAGATTTTTATCTTCGATAAAATACTTTTTCTGAGCTAATTGCTTTTTGTAATCAAGTAAGGGGATGTAATTCTATATATAGTTGTGTTAAAATGATTTCTGAGCTTCTATGGGATGATTTTCACTATGTTCATATGTCAAACAAATCTATTTCAATAGTTTAATCTGTGAATCTGTAGCATAAATAATTTTTACCGGACAATAGTGAAAAAAAATCATAAATATTTTCTTATTTTTAATCTTATCTTAAAAAAAAGGCTAACTTTGTTAGTAAATAATCTGAATTCAGATTGTCTATATTGTTGATTGCCAAAGGATATTGATTTCAATAATATTTGATAATCTATTGTAAATTA
>JAQVEY010000389.1 GCA_028697515.1 Bacteroidales bacterium
ATAAAATAAAGCTTCTAATTCTTCCCACAATTTTATTATTGATTATGGCTTGTGCAAAACAGGTTGCAATTACCGGCGGTCCAAAAGATACAAAACCTCCTGTTATGGAAAAATCAACTCCTGAGAACGGATCTGTTAACTTTGCGGAAGAAAAAATCTATATTGAATTTGATGAGTATGTAAAACTAAATAGCCTGAATCAAAAATTAATAATTTCCCCGCCTATAGATAAAGAACCAAATATTGTAATAAAAGGAAAAGGGATAAAAATCAGCCTTGACCCCGAAATCCTTCTTCCAAATACGACTTACAGTTTTAATTTTAATGATGCAATTGCTGATAATAATGAGAATAATGCCTTGCACAGTTTTGTCTATGCTTTTTCTACTGGCGAATTTATAGATTCTTTGAGCTTTTCTGGCATCGTATTAGATGCTTTTACAAAATCTCCAGTTAAGGATGTGTGGGTAATTTTACATGATGACTTGTCTGACTCTGCAATAAATTCATTAAGCCCAAAGTATATTACTAAAGTTGATGAAAACGGACAGTTTTTAATTCCTTTTGTAAAAGAAAACCAATACAAAATATACGCATTAAAAGACAATAATTTTAATTATAACTTTGATATTCCGGGAGAGGGGATTGCATTTATAGATTCAGTTTTTACACCGGGGGTCAAGAAAGTACAAGCGAATGACAGTGTACAGCCAAAAATTGTCAAATTTCCTGACGATGTTGAGTTGTTATTGTTTTCCGAAAATAAACAAGCTCAATTTGTAAATTATTACAAAAGGACTAAGCCTGAATATATTGAGTTTGCTTTTAATTCAAAACAAACCGAAAATTTTGAAGTTTCTGTTTTTGGAGATGACGAAGCAATAATGATTTTCAATGAGAATCCCGATACAATTAAAATTTGGCTACAAGATAGCGACATAATAGATTCGGAATTAGTTAATGTTTTTTGTTCGTATGTTGACCCAGTCTATTTAGATACCTTGCGAACAGATACTTTAGTTTTTAGAAAACCGGAAAGCTCTGTTAGGGATTCGATATTCAAATTAAACATTAATTCTCATAAAGAACCCCATTTGCCTTTGTATATTAAATGTAATCATCCTATTGAAGATTTTGATCAAACTAAAATGTGGTTTGAATTAAAATCTGATTCTATTTTTATTCCAGTTCCATTTAAAATTGCAAGGGATAGCATATCACCGATGAGATTAATTGTCGAGGCCGAGATTCTCGAAAAATCTGATTATAGATTGATTGCAGGTAATGATTTTGCAACAGATATTTATGGGCTAAAAAATTCTGCAGAAACATATAGCATTTCAACCGAATCATCTTCTGAATATGGGAATTTGCAAATCGGACTAATTGGCGAAGGTTCAGATTTTATTATTCAATTACTTTTAAATGACAGGATAGTTTCAGAAACAATCGGAGTAGATGGTATTGCTGTTTTTGAATATTTGAAGCCAGCCAAATATAAGATAAGGGCAATCGAAGATAGCAATGGAAATAACCGATGGGATACAGGTGATTACAATTTAAAACTACAGCCCGAACCTGTTTATTATATGCCAGCAGAATATGAGATTAGAAGTAATTGGAATCATGAAATAGAATGGAATCCAGTAACTAATGTGACAAAATAATAGTATTTGATTTATTAAAACTATTGATAAATCGTGAAATATATTAGGTTTTAAGAATTAATGAAAAAAGTACTCATCATAACGTATTACTGGCCTCCCTCTGGAGGAATTGGAGTACATCGTTGTCTGAAATTTGTAAAATATCTTAGAGATTTTGGATGGGAACCTATTGTTTATGCACCACTTGATGCTCAATATCCTTATTTTGATGAAACAAATTTTAAGCATATCCCTGAAAATATTACAATTTTAAAACACAAAATATTTGAACCTTTTGATATATTTAAAAAGCTATCAGGGAGAAAAAAAACAGATCAGGCAAATCCGGTTTATGTTAGAGATAGGAAATTAAAAAGAATTGACAAACTTGCTATTTGGATACGGGGTAATTTTTTTATTCCGGACGCAAGATGTTTTTGGATAAAACCTTCGATTAAATATTTAAAAAAGTATCTGACAGAGAATCCTGTTGATGCAATTTTTACCGATGGACCTCCTCATACAAATACAGTAATTGGCTGTCGTTTATCGAAAGTTACAGGAATTCCATGGCTAATGGATTTTCAGGATCCATGGACACAGGTTGATTACTACGATATGCTTAAAATAGGCAAAAGAGCTGACCGCAAACATCATAGACTAGAGCAGGAAGCTTTCGAAACAGCGAAGAAAACTACCATCGTAAGTCCTAGCTGGAAAAAAGACCTCGAAAGTATTGGAGCAAAAAATGTTGACGTAATATATTGGGGTTATGATGAAGATGATTTTACCCATAATCCCGAACATTTAGATGAGGAATTTAGTATTATACATGCCGGACAACTTGGCTATGACAGAAGACCTGATACTTTGATAAAAGTATTGGGGGATATTAAAAATGAAAATCAGGAGTTTGGGGAAAAGCTAAGAATTAAATTTGCAGGAACGGTTGATTACGCAATTGTCGAAATGATAAAAAATGCAGGATTGTTAGAAAATTATTTGGCTTTGGGAAATATATCCCGACCCGACGCAATTAAATTGACTGAAAAAGCTCAGTTATTACTCTTAGCTTTAAATATTGCAGATAATGCCAAGGGTAGAATTCCTGGAAAATTATTTGAGAATATAAGATCAAAAAGACCAATACTTTGTCTGGGTCCAACAGATAGTGATGTTGCAGGAATTATTAATGAAACAAATTCAGGTGAGACTTTCGAATATGACAATTATAAAGGCTTGCATGATTTTATTATAGATATTTTCAATAATTATAAATCTGGGAAAAGCAATTTCACATCTGAAGGATTTGAAAATTACGATGTAAAAATACAGACAAAATTATTAGCTGGTTATTTAATTGAGAT
>JAQVEY010000390.1 GCA_028697515.1 Bacteroidales bacterium
TATGGAAGTAACAGGTCAACGTTATGATTTAAAAGGTAAAAAAATAATTGTAGTGGGAGGCGGAAACACTGCAATGGACTGTTGTCGTTCTGCTTTACGTTGCGGAAGTACTGATGTGAAAGTTGTTTATCGTCGTACTGAAAAAGAAATGCCAGCAAATCCAATCGAAATACATGAGTCAAAACTCGAAGGTGTAGAATATATGTTTTTGCATAACCCAGTAAGAGTAAATAAAGATGCTGAAGGTAAACTAAAATCTGTTACTTTAATAAAAATGGCCCTTGGCGAACCAGATGCTTCAGGTCGTAGGCGTCCAGTTCAGGTAGAGGGTTCAGAATTTGACCTTGAGGTTGATTATATTCTCGCAGCTATTGGTCAGAAAACAGACATAAATTTCCTCGAAGATGTTAATTCTGTAGTTACTAAAGGGGAATTAAAACCAAATAAATACGGAGATATAGACGCTGATCAAAATACCTTACAAACAGGTGTTCCGTCAATTTTTGCTGCCGGCGACGGTGTTACCGGCCCTGCAACTATCATAGAGGCAGTTGCTCAGGCAAATAAAGCTTGGGTTAGTTGTCACCAATATTTATCAGGTCAAATAGTTGAACCATTAAAAAAGCCTTTTGTTAGTCGACGCGACAACTTTAAAAAACAAGACCCAAAAGATTATTTAGGTCGCTATAAAAATCAATTCCGCCAAGAAATGCCAGTACTTGATCCTAAAAACAGAGTTAATTATAAAGAAGTTGAATTGGGTTATACTGACGAATCTATTGCAATAACTGAAACCGCAAGATGTTTTGAATGTGGGTGTTCCGAATATTTTGATTGTGACTTACAGCAATTTGCAGACAAATATGGCGCAGATCAAAAATACTATGCAGGAGAATTCAAACAATACGATATTGATTTTTCACATCCACTTATTGAAATTGATAACAACAAATGTATTCTTTGTGCAAAATGTATCAGAATTTGTAACGAAGTGGTAGGCGCAAAAGCACTTGGTCTTGTAAATAGAGGTTTTGAGACCTTTGTAGCTCCAAGCATGAATAAAAGACTTTCTGACACAAATTGTGAATCGTGCGGAATGTGTATTTCGATATGTCCAACCGGAGCCATAACCGAAAATGTTCCATTTAAGACAATGCCACTGAAACCGGATAAAATTCAGACTATTGATTGCTTTAGTTCTGAAGGAGCTTCAATAGAACTATTACACAAAGCAGGATTCATATTCCGTGCAGAGGGAATTTCTGGTCTTGTAAATCAAAATGCAAGTATTGGCAAACAGGCAAAATTTGGCTATAGATTATTCAACCAATTAGACAGAATAACCAAACCAATGCTAAAGCAAAACGGACAATGGAAAGAAATCGGATTTGACGAAGCATATAGCTTAATAAAAAACAAACTTAGCGGACACGAGCAAAATACTGTTGTTACAGCAAGTGGGCGCATGACTAATGAAGAATTGTATCTCAGTCAAAAATTCGTAAGACAAGTTTTAAAAACAAATAATATTTGTAGTCTTAATTATATTGAACGAGGACCCGGATATTTATACAATTCAAATAAGAATCTTTCTCTTTCCGATTTGCAAGAAGCTTCAAAAATTATAATATTTGGATCTGACTTGAATTATGATAATAGCCTTGTCAATCACATGATTTTCAATGCAAAATACAGAAAGGGAACCGAAATCATACTTATTACTGACAAAGAAAATGCAAAAATCGCCTACAAATGCGACAAAATTATTAAAGTAAAATCTTACTACAAGTTTGTAAAATCAATGAATAAAATTGTTCTTGATAATAATTGGCAGAACAATTTCTTTATAACCAGCAATGTTGATGGATTAGATGAATACAAAAAGAATTTATCAGCATACGACCTAAATGCTATGATTTCAGAGAGTGGACAAAATGCTGATGAGCTAAAGCATTTTACCGAAATGTATAATCTTGAACAAAACGCAGTTATTGTTTTTCAGGAAAAAGAAGTTACTTCTGCGACAGCTCAGGAAATAATAAATCTCTCAAATTTAACCGGAAAAACCGGAAAAACCGGAAGTGGTATTCTTGCTGTAAAAGAAAAGAACAATTCTCAAGGTTTAATAGATATGGGAATAAGACCAAATCTATTGCCAGGAGCTGTTAAAACAAACGAATCTTGTATTACCGATAAAATTAATAATGGAGGTTTTACTCATTTTGTGTTATTAGGCGAAGATCCTATTGGTCAGGCAAAAAATAAAGCTGAAGTCGAAAAATGGTTCGCTAAACGTGAATTTTTTGTTGTACAGGATTTCTTTATGACCGAAACTGCGAAAATGGCTGATTTAGTTTTACCTGCAAGTTTTCATTTCGAAACAGGAGGAAGCTTTACTAATACACAAAAAGTAATTCAGCAGTTTGAAAAGTCTCTAAAACCGAGATGTGGGCTTGATAATCTTCAACAGTTTTCAGGAATATTCAAAGCATTTGGCTTAAATCAATCATCAGATGCAAGCGAAGTTTGGAATGAAATAACCGAAAAACTTGCAAAAGTGCCAGAATACAAACTCTGTCTCGAAAAGACTGATAAAGATTCAAATACTGGTCATTTTGCAAATACCTGCGATATTCTCAATGAAAAACTTAATAATATAATTGAGTTTTAGCATTTTATTAAATTACTTTCAAATAGCTATTGATAAGCCTCGCTGTGAGATAAATCAAGTTTTTCTATAGCTGTTTTTGATAACTATTTGTATATCAAACTAAGAATATCTTCTTGCTCCGATTCCCGCATTATTTTTATTAGATAGGTAATAAAAATAAAAAATAATTATTACAAAAAGTATTTTTAATAATTTAGATTTTTTAAGCAATTGAAATCACTAGCATCCGAAAGTTTTTGAGAACTTGACAAAAGCATGGTTCAATCCTTGTGTTTTTGAAGCAAATCAACGATTATCCAGAAAATAAGTCTTTCTCAAAGACTATTTCTTTTTGTGTTGGGA
>JAQVEY010000391.1 GCA_028697515.1 Bacteroidales bacterium
TTTCCTCGACAGTTCCAAATTGACCATAACCAGCATTATTAACAAGAACATCCAAGTGAATATTTGAATTAACAATATGTGTTATTAAGTTGTTAATATCCTCCTGTTTTGTCACATCAAGTTTGAAGATTTCGGCTCCCTTTTCTTTTAATTTTTCAAGCTTTTCAGAATTTCTTCCAGTAGCTATCACATGCCATGAATTATTAAGAAATCTATTGACACAAGCTTCTCCGATTCCGCTTGTAGCACCAGTAATTAAGACTGTTTTCATTTGAGATATTACAGTTTTAGTTGATAATCCAATTCCTTGTCAACATTATAGATGAAGTTAAGCACTTTAAAATTTATACTTTTAAATGCTCCTTTTGATAAATCAACATGAAAGTGAATATTCGATTTAGCACCAATTGTTAAGCTTTTAGGTACAGTTCTCCGTGGTAAAGAAAGGTCTGATTGTAATATTATTGGTACAGACGAAATGTTAGTAATGTCAAATATCATAATATCCTTTTCCTTATCATAAGTTTTTTTAATAATTAGTGATCTGTCGAGAAGTTCTGTGAGTAGTTTTTCATCACCATACATTGTTTCATTGTAAAAAACCAAAGTCATCTTATCATTTAAAGCTTTATGAATTGATTTTTCATCTTTGTTTTTTGCAAAAACTAAAGTTACGGGACGATGTTTTTCGAATTTGCTCATTTGGGTAGTAGAATGAACATCAGAACCTGCCATATATGTCAAGTCTTTTTCAATAGCCCAGTTGAATGCTTCGGGGCAAAATTGACTAAAATTAACAATCTCGATACCATGAATAAATCCTTGGTCATATAGTTTTGTATGTATATCAAACCAAACCACCGTATCGGGTTGCTGGGCTTTCCAACATGGATGATTCCAATAGACAAAAGCCCCTTGATTAATAGCTTCGGCAATTGCAGCTTCGACATTCTCGACATCAAGTTTATTTGCATCGGAAATAAACAATGCGTTTAAGTGTCCTGGAGGCATATCGCGGGTTATTTCTGCTCCGTGAATGACAACAATACCATATTCATCACCTGTTTCTTTTGCAATCTCATAGGAACGATTGTGATCAGCAGGTAAATCCTCAAAGTGAGGTCTGTATTCAATATGATCGGTTATGGCAATTACGTCAAGCCCATCATTAATGGCTTCGAAAACTCTGTAGTCTGGCCAAACTTGCCCATCTGAAAAGACCGTATGCATATGGAAATCGCATTTTAAAGTTTTATAGCCTTTAATATCCGGAAAATAAAGCTCTGATTCTTGTCTGTGGAATTGTGAAAATAATGACAAACTGACAATTAAAAAAACAATTGTCAGCAGAATGTTTTTTGATTTCATATATATTGAGTGATTAACTATTTCTTATCAATTAATTCCTTTGCTTTAATTAAATGAACCTTTCCGTCTTTGGAAATAAAGATATCTCCATCTTCTTTTAGTTTTGTCTCAAGGAGTTTAAGATAGGCATGGTCCATACCTTTAAGTATCTTTATTTTTAAATCAGCAATTTGTTCTTTATTCATATTGAAATAATTTTATTTAAAACTTCTTTATCATAAGTCTTTGCATAATCATTTTTCACACCTTCAGCCACCAAATTATACGGAATGACTGAGTTGTCAATAATCATCCAAAAGTCAGCTATATCAAGATAGAGTTTATTCAAATTCCTAAGTCCAGACCGATATCTTCTATAAATTACCTCTTCAGTAATATTATGTCCGCCATTTTCGACACGGTTTTTAACTCTTTGTGTTGCTAATTCAGGTGAACTAAGCCAAAAAAATATTAGAGTAACAAAATATCCTTTTTCTTTGGCATTTTGAATAAATTTAACATAGGTTTTTGATGCCAAGGTCGTTTCTATTGCAAAATCAGTATTCTGAACTATAAGTTCTTTAATTCTTTGCAGCATAATTCTTCCAGCATCGATTGAGGCTTTTTCGGGTTGAAAAGGAGAAAGACCTTTTGCAATTTCATCAGCATTTACAAATTCATGGCAATTGAGCATATCGGGCAATAAAGAATAAGAAGCAGTTGTCTTTCCTGCTCCGTTACATCCGGCTATGATAAACAAATTTGCCATATTCAACATTTGCAAATATAACTAATAAACAGTTGTTTGGCTTAATATGTTGTGATAAAATGTTAACAATTTAGTTTTTTTTGGAATTTATTTAAAGTTTTGATATATTTGAAGCTAATAAATATTTATCTGCTATGGAAAAAAAGATTAAATTTTTTACAATTTCATTATTTCTGATTTTGTCTTCAGAATTTGTTTTAGGTCTTGTAAATCCTTTTGATATAAAATGTTTTTATGCTACCGACAGATTGGAGCAAACAGATAGCAAGGCTAAAATAAAAAGCATTGAACAATCGAAATTTTATATTTTTAATTCTGAAATAAACTTTAATTCTCTGGCTGAAAGAACTAAAATGACATTCAATGATACTGGTTTGATAACTGTTTTGGAAAGATATGGTTCTGCAGATTTGCTTATTTACTGGGATGAGTATAAGTATGACAATAATGGATTTCTAATAAAAACATTTAGCTATAAAAATGATTCCGTTCTTCGTGATAAAAAACTGAATAAGTATGATAAAAAAGGTATTATTACCAAGCAGATGATTTATGATGAGAAAGGGCAGAGAATAGCCAATTCATTTTATAAAACAGATGAACAAGGAAGAGTTGTTGAAATGGAGCAATTCAGCGCGAAAGGACATAATCCTTTGCTATATGTTACAAAAAAATACGATATTGACGGCAATTTGGTTGAAATGTTTCAGTCAATTGATAAGGACGGAAACGGAGAAAGATATGTTTATTTATACGATAGCGATAATCTGAACACAGGCATGGATCATTTTAATGAGTTTGGTGATTTAGTAGAGTCATTGCGATATAAATATACTTTCGATGAAAATGGAAATTGGGTTCAGCGTACAATTACCAATATGAATGTTCTAGTTTTT
>JAQVEY010000392.1 GCA_028697515.1 Bacteroidales bacterium
TGTAAACTTCGCCAATTAACAGATTGCCATAAAGAGTATTTGCTTTTGCCGAGTTCTCGAGATACTCTATGTCGTGACTAAAAGAGTTTTACGGTCTTTCCAGTCAGCGTTTCGGTAAATCGAAATAATAGCGTTCGGGAAAATTATTATCAACGAAAGAGCAAGCACTAAACTCTTTTTAGATTTGCTAAGCTTAACAGAATAGTCAGTTTTTGTGATTTTAAAGATTAGAAAGACGACTAAAATTGCAAAACCTATACTTGGCACAAATAATAAACGTTCGGCTATAATCCCAGTAAGTGGGAAAAATGTATTGGCTAGTGGAAATATCGAGATAAACCAGAACAGAAATCCAAAAGCCATCAAATTCCGTTTATTAAAACCTCTGAACGACCATATTAGTAATGCCAAGTTTGCAGCAAGCGAAAGAAGAACAACAGGATTGAAAATCCCTACTTCTGGAATCATTTTGTAACCATAGTAAAATCTTAACGGGAAAGGAATTATCATCAATTTGATGTAATATATTAAGCTGTAAAGAGCAATTGCAATTTTATCGAATATTGATGCCTCATGGTCAAAAGCAGGATTTTGCCATTTGAAAACTGGTGCATTTGTCTCCGGTAACGATTCTTTTGGGATGTAGTATGCGAGAGCCAGTACTATGCCAGAAACAATTAGAAATGAAGCGATAAAAATGAAGAGTTTTGAACTATAGTTTTCAATCAATTTAACATTAAAAATATGATTTGAATTAGAATTTTCTTTCTTCAATGTTAAGAACATGGTAAAAAATGATAAAACGCCTGGGATAGTTGAACTAATTGTCGGAATAAGTATTATTAGGCCTAATGTAATAATCCATAAGTAAATGTTTCTTTTTGAAAATTTTACAGGAAAACCTGTTTTATATCGGTGTAATACAATTAACCAGTATGTTAGAGCAAATAATCCCCACGATGAATATTCGCTAATAGGATAGTCAACATTTATAAAACTAATTTCATATCCAAACCCAATTTTAAAATTATTTAGTAGAACAATAAAAATCAAAAAAAACAAGAGCAGAAATAAGTAAAGCACTTTTTCTAATTTATTTCTTGGATTGTATGAGTCATTTATAACTTTGAATCTAGTTAAAAATTTGATTTCAGTTCTAAAAAATAAAATGCCTAGGGCAATAAGAATAATAAAAACGATAGCTGATTCTTTCGCTAAAAATGCAAGCGCCAAGGAGATGATTGATGGGATTAACCACAGGTATTTTTTAGTGTCGAATAATTTTAGCGCCCAAACAGCAGAGAGCAATCCAAAAATAAGGCTTACAATTTCTTCACGATTCTTTAAACTTAGCACTACTTCGGTATGAATTGCGTGTGTGGCAAATACTAAGGTAATCAGAAATGAAATCCAAATGCTGTTATCAGGGAGTTTTGATTTGAATAATAGATTTAAGAAAAAGAAAAGAAGAGAGCAGGCGATGGCATAGTATAAAATATTAAAAAGGTGAGCCGAGTGAGGATTGCTTCCAAAAAACTCGAACTCAACGGCATAAATGGCGATTGTTAGAGGGCGGTATCCGAAATATTGTTCGTCGCGAGTGTTGTATCTGGATGTAAAAATCTCGGGAATTCCAGCAATTCCTTTTTGCACAAGTTCGTGATTTTCATAAACATAATCATCATCAATATTAAAGTCATTATTAATGGATTGACCATAAAGAACGAAGCATACCATTAATATAATAAGATGAAAGAAAACAGGTTTGATTTCTTTTGTTTGTTTTTGGTTTAGGGTTTTCTTGCTCACTTTGTTAATAATTAGGGAGTAAAAATAAGAAAAATTAACAAGTAAAAGGGTTTAAGCGATATTTTTTATTGTTAATAACAAAAAAGTTTATTACGTAAGATGCAGATACTCAGAGGGTTTTGGCGGTGATGTAAAAAAAAGTAAAAAAAAAGTAAAAAAAGTTTTGGTGGTAATAAAAAAGTATCTATTTTTGCAGTCCCAAAACGATGGGTAATTGACGAAACGAAGTTGATTAGAAAAGCAAGTTCTTTGACTTAATAGTGAGTAGCATACAAAAAAACAGGTAAACAAAGGATACTTATTTAATAAAATGTAAGTGTTTAAAAGAGACAGGAACTACTTTAAGATATTTAAAGATTTATAATACAACGAAGAGTTTGATCCTGGCTCAGGATGAACGCTAGCGGGAGGCTTAACACATGCAAGTCGAGGGGTAGCAGGAGTAGCAATACTTGCTGACGACCGGCGCACGGGTGAGTAACGCGTATGCAACCTGCCCTATACAGGAGGATAGCCCGGAGAAATTCGGATTAATATTCCATAAGACATTAGAGTCGCATGATTTAGATGTTAAAGTTACGACGGTATAGGATGGGCATGCGTCCCATTAGCTAGTTGGTGAGGTAACGGCTCACCAAGGCGACGATGGGTATGGGGTCTAAAAGGATGGTCCCACACACTGGCACTGAGACACGGGCCAGACTCCTACGGGAGGCAGCAGTGAGGAATATTGGTCAATGGGCGAAAGCCTGAACCAGCCATCCCGCGTGCAGGATGACAGCCCTAGAGGTTGTAAACTGCTTTTCTTCAGGAAGAATAAGGACTACGTGTAGTTCGATGACTGTACTGGAGGAATAAGCATCGGCTAACTCCGTGCCAGCAGCCGCGGTAATACGGAGGATGCAAGCGTTATCCGGATTTATTAGGTTTAAAGGGTGCGTAGGCGGAAGCTTAAGTCAGTGGTAAAAGGCAATAGCTTAACTACTGTAAGCCATTGATACTGGGTTTCTTGAGTACGGTAGAGGTAGGCGGAATGTGTTGTGTAGCGGTGAAATGCATAGATATAACACAGAACACCGATTGCGAAGGCAGCTTACTATGCCGTTACTGACGCTGATGCACGAAAGCGTGGGGATCAAACAGGATTAGATACCCTGGTAGTCCACGCTGTAAA
>JAQVEY010000393.1 GCA_028697515.1 Bacteroidales bacterium
GAATATGGAATGTTGTCTGCATCTATTAGTACTGCTAATTTTAAATCTTTTCTTTCTTTCATTTGATTACTATTTTGTTTTTATTGCCACTAAGCGTCGCACTGAGAAGTCGAAGTGGCACGAATGCACAAAGATACACTAAAATTTTTATACTAATTGTTTGCCGTTAAGATATTCCTACTAAGACACTAAGACGCCAAGATTAACTAATTATTTGAGGATACTGCTCGCAGGTTCGCGAATTAATTAAGACACTAATTACACTAATTGTTTGTCACAAAGATATTGCCACTAAGGCACGAATGGTGTTCGAAGGACACACATTGATTAATAATATTTTCCTTTGTGAAACTTCGTGCTTCCTTTGCGAGACTTTGTGTAACCTTTTTCTTTGTGACCTTTGTGTCTTTGTGGTTAGTTTTCTTAGTGTCTTCTGTGTTCCTTCGACTTAGCCAGTGCCACGCTCTGTGGTTTTATTTCTCTACTCACCTCTGCGGGTATCTGCGGGCCTCGGCATAAAATTTTCTTAGTGCAACTTCGTGCTTCCTTTGCGTGACTTTGTGTAACATTTTTCTTTGTGTCCTTTGTGCCTTTGTGGTTATTTTTCTTATTGTCTTCGTGTCAAAAATCCTGAGCGAGCATGCGAGCGATATCTTTAACTTATTCGTGTCTCTTCGTTTAACAATATTCTTTGTGTCCTTTGTGCCTTTGTGGTTAACTTTATCTTGCCACTTGTTTCATACACACAATATAACCCGTACCGTTAAATTTCATATTTTTTTCGCTATATTTTTCGAGATGTTTTTTTATCGGAGTGGTTATAAATCCAAATAATGTATCAAAAGGAGAAGGTAGTACTGCAAAATCAAAATAATTGTGAGTTATTTTTTCAAATCCGTTGTTAACCAGATATTTATCAAATTTTGACGGAGAGTGTACTCGTGGTTTAAACGGGAAATAATGAATTTTACCTTTATGTAAAACCTTCACTTTTATAAAATTCATAAAATTAAAAATTACTTTAATAGATTTAAGTTTCTCAACAAATCCTGATGTCCATTTTCGAACAGAATATTTATTTGTAACATTAATAATTAAATATCCATCTGGCTTTAAAACCCTTTTTATTTCTTTCATCCAGATAATATCATCTTTAAGATATTCAACTACTCCGGAACAAACGATTATATCAAATTGAGAATCATTAAAATTAAGATTTTCTATATCTCCACAATTAAAAGTGATATTTTTGTTTTTGTGAGAAACCAATTTCTTATTTGCAATAGAAATCATTTCTTCCGCAATATCAATTCCGAAAAGAGCTTTAAAATTTTGATCTAAAGACAATAATAAATCTCCCGGTCCGCAACCCGCATCAAGAATTACGGAACTTTCGGGCAAATTCAAATTTTTAATCATTTTCAGAATATAATTCTGCCTGTAACGAAGAGTTGGATATTTTGAGTCTGACTCGTAAAATTCTTTATTATAGTCAACTGCTTCGGTTTCATAATATTCTTTAACCCTGTTGTTTTTCATCTGAGAATCTTAGTCTTATACAATACATTTTTGAGTTTTTGCTTAAAATATCTGACATCAATATTCGATTCTGTTTTGTCAATAAAAGAATTTAAATCATCATCACCAGAAATCTCGATTCTTTTAAGACTATATAAATCTTTTAACGAGTTTGATCTTGCCCAGATTGTTGATAATGAAGCTTTATATCCGCATTTTTGTAGATTTTCTAACGAATATTTATTGATGTCTTTTTTTTGTCCAAATGGAAAAGAATAATAATTTACCTCCACTCCTATTTGTTCTTTAATAATGTTTTTTGAATTTGAAATTTCTTCAAAATCTTGTTCATTATTTAATTTTGCATGCGAATGATGATTTACTCCGTGAGAGCCAAAACTAATAAGTTTTTCATTCGACAATGCTTTAAGTTCTTCCCAGGATAAAATCTTTATTTCAGGATATCCGTTTTTCGTATCCCAAACATTTGATTTGCCTACATAAGCCGTTGGAATAAATAAAGAAACGGGTAGTTCTAGAGATTTAATGACTGGCAAAACATATTTTGTAAAACTTACATAAGCATCATCAAAACTGATGCTCAAAGGATTTTTATATTTAGCCGAATGAAGATTATCAACATATTCATCCAGACTTAATATTTGATATGTATTTGAATTTTTAATGTATTCAAGTTGTGATTTGAAATTTGATAAAGAAACAGTATTAAAACCTTCTTTCTCATCAATATTGTGGTACATTAAAATCATCGAGCAAATATAAGTATTTAGTCTTTATTTAGGCAGGTGTTTAATTAAATATCTATAAATGGTAAAAAAGCTTGGGCGCTAGGTACTCCATGCCCCATGCTCCATGCCCCATGCCCCATGCTCCATGCAATAAAATAATTATTCTAACAGAAGGCTGTCAATTCCTAACACATAATCTTCGATTATTTTCAACTCCTGTGCAGTTTCGCAACCATTAAATCCGACTATGTCTTCATAAGTGATTTTTTCTTCGTATTGTAACAAAAATTCTTTAGCTATCGGCATATATGACCAATGCCATTTTTCTTCATTATAACCAGTTTTTCTTCCTGCATTATAGACCTGATAAAAACCAAAATCTGCAGCATTGTCAATTAGCCATTGATATGAATATTTGCCATCATCGGTTTCATAATAATATAATTTTGTGCTCATCAAATCAACTTCTGTACCCCAATGATGTCGTGAAGTGCCAGGCATTGCAAGATATTTAAGAACAGAGCTAGCAACTGATATCGGATTTGAAGAATTATAATATCGTTGATTCCATAACCATTTTTGTGTATCAAAACTTCTGAAAGCTGAAATTATTCCTAAACGAACTCCATCTTTTTCGGCTGCTTCGTACATTGCAATAAAAGGCTCGAGAACATCTTTATGAATGTATTCTTTTCTCATTATGCAGTATTT
>JAQVEY010000023.1 GCA_028697515.1 Bacteroidales bacterium
CAACTTACTTGTATTTTCGTTGATAATGGACTACTTAGGAAAAACGAATTTCAATCTGTACTAGAATCTTATAAAGGTATGGGTTTGAATGTTATCGGAGTGGATGCAAAAGAAAAGTTCTACAGTGAACTTAAAGGTATAACTGAGCCTGAAAAGAAAAGAAAAGCTATTGGCAGGGTGTTTATCGAAGTTTTTGACTCCGAAGCACATAAAATTGAAAATGTTGTTTGGTTAGCTCAGGGAACAATTTATCCCGATGTTATCGAATCTGTTTCTGTAAAAGGTCCGTCTGCAACAATAAAATCTCATCATAATGTAGGTGGATTGCCTGATTTTATGAAGTTAAAGATAGTAGAGCCATTGAATTTATTGTTCAAGGACGAAGTACGCAGGGTTGGAAAAGCTTTAAATATTTCTGATAATATTTTAGGCCGACACCCTTTCCCTGGTCCAGGTCTAGGAATCCGCATCTTAAGTGATGTAACACCCGAGAAAGTGAGGATTTTACAAGAGGTGGACGATATTTTTATTAAAGGATTAAAAGAGTGGAATTTATATAATGAGGTTTGGCAGGCAGGTGCAATGTTACTTCCTGTTCAGTCTGTAGGCGTAATGGGTGATGAGCGAACTTATGAAAATGTTGTTGCACTCAGAGCTGTACAATCAACCGATGGTATGACTGCCGATTGGGTTCATTTACCATATGATTTCCTTGCCAAAATGTCCAATAATATCATTAATAAAGTTAAAGGCGTAAATAGGGTTGTTTATGATATTAGCTCAAAACCTCCTGCTACTATTGAATGGGAGTAAATATTGTTTTATAAAAATCTAATTATTGATATACTCTGTATCTTAAAATAATGTTTTATTCCAAACTTACTCATCGAGAAAAGATAACTTTCAAAGCTCATCTTATTTTTACTGTATTCGAAGGTTTGGTTTTTGGTACATCATTATTGAATGAATTTGTGTTCCTGAGAAGCCTGAAAGGTACAGAATTTCTTGTAGGATTATTATTCCTGCTAAGTATGGTAGTTTATATTACACTTATAATTTTTAATGAGATTACCAGAAGAATATCCGATAAAAAGAAACTGATTCGTATTACTGCTCTAGTAACTCGCTTACCATTGCTATTGTTTTTAATTTTCCCCAATGCAGTAAATACATCAAATGCCGATTTTTTACATTTTTCATTTCTCGCAATCTTGTTTTTTTACTATCTAGGTACTGCTATTACTCTGCCTACGATAAATCTGTTACTAAAACATAACTATAGGAATAACAATTTTGGTAAATTGTATGGATATGCAACAACTGCCAATAAAATTGCAGCACTTTTGGCAACAATGCTTTTCGGTTTTATGCTCGATTATGATTATTTTGCTTTTAAGTGGGTTTATCCAGTTATCGGAATTCTTGGAGTTTTTGGATATTTTGCACTATCATCCATCCCATTTAAAAGCGAAGTACAGCTTGTGAAAGACAAATTATTGAGGTCTATTAAAAACTCCTTTAAAAGAATGATATTGATTTTAAAAACAGATAAACCCTTTTTGCATTTTCAAATGGCATATTTTTCTTATGGTATTGCTTTTATGATTACTGCAACTGTAATTACTTTTTTTCTCGAATCATATTTGTCACTTAGTTATTCTGTAATATCAGGCTATAAAACAATGGCAGGAATTGTAACAGTTTTGTTTTTGCCAATGCTTGGGATATTAATGGATAAAATTGACCAACGTAAGTTTGGTAGTATAATGTTTGGTTCTATGTTGCTATATGTCATTGGGATAATGCTTACACAGTTTTTCTCTTTCAAATTTATAATTGCTGACAATGAGGTTTATTTAATGCTAATATTTGCATTTGTTTTCATGGGAATTTTTAATGCTGCAGGAGCCTTGTCATGGAATGTGAGTTCTGCATATTTCAGTAAGGATTTAAATAAAGTAAGCGATTATCAGGCAGTTCATATAACTCTTACAGGAGTACGTTCATTATTTGCACCGTTTGGAGTAATAATTTATAAACTTTTTGACTTCACTTTTACATTTGCAGTATCAATAGTTTTTCTTATTTTAGCACTCATAATTTTAAGGTTTTCTCAAAAGCATAAATATAATTAGCATGGCAAAAAAGGAATTCTCATATAGTGAGGCACTTAAAGAACTTGAAGAAATTCTTGCTGAAATTGAAACAGATGAACCAGATTTAGATGTGTTAAGTGTAAAAGTAAAAAGGGCTACATTTTTAATAAAAGAATGTAAAACACGTTTGCGAAATACTTCAGAAGAAATAGACAGTATTCTGGGAGAATGGGAGCGAGAATAAAGTATTAGATGTTAATATACAAACTAGTGTTGTTTTTAAAATTGTTAATAAAAGCACCAATAAAAAATGCTTCAATTATACTATTAAATAATTAAAAACTTAACTTTGTAAGTTAATATTAAAATTATTGTTGGAATATTATGGGACTGAATAATATAATTTCGAAAATTTTTGGATCAAAAGCAGATAGAGACAATAAGGCAGTTCAACCTTATTTAGAAAAGGTGTTGAATGTTAGTCCTGAACTTGAAGGCTTGAGCAATGATCAGTTGAGAGAGAGGGTAGATATCTTAAAGAATGGTATTCGGGAATTTATAAAAGAAGATATAGATAAAATTGCAGCTTTAAAAGAAAAAGCTGAAAATCTTGATATCTGGGAACGAGAAGATATTTTTAATGAAATTGATAAAATTGAAGAAAATATTGACAAAATACTCGAAGATTTTTTAAATGAGATATTGCCTGAAGCCTTTGCAATAGTTAAAGAAACTGCAAAAAGATTTAAAAGTAATAAAGAAATCGTAGTTACGGCAACGGATTTTGATAAAGAACTTGCTACACATAATGATTTTGTTGACATCAAGGGCGATAAAGCAATATGGTACAATACTTGGGTTGCAGGGGGCAATACCGTTACTTGGGATATGATTCATTATGATGTACAGATAATTGGTGGTGCTGTGTTGCATTCTGGAAAAATTGCGGAGATGGCAACTGGTGAAGGTAAAACTCTTGTTGCAACATTTCCAGTATTTTTAAATGCATTAACTGGAAGAGGCGTTCATGTAGTTACGGTTAACGATTATCTGGCAAAACGTGATGCCGAGTGGATGGGCCCAATTTATATGTTTCACGGTTTATCTGTTGACTGCATTGACAAACATGAACCAAATAGTGAATCGAGAAGAAAGGCTTATCAGGCTGATATTACTTTTGGTACAAATAACGAATTTGGTTTCGATTATCTGAGAGACAATATGGCAATCAATCCCTCGGATTTGGTTCAGAGAAAACATAATTATGCTATTGTTGATGAGGTCGACTCAGTATTAATCGATGATGCTCGTACTCCATTAATTATTTCAGGACCAACACCTAAAGGTGAGGATCAGTTATTTGACGAATTGAAACCCCATGTCCAAAAACTTGTAAATGCTCAAAAGCTCCTATTTAATGAAATATTTACTGAAGCAAAAAAACTGCTTGCTGCTGGTAATGATAAAGATGGTGGATTTAAATTGCTTCAAGCATTTAAAGCATTGCCTAAACATAAGCCACTTATTAAATTTTTAAGCGAACAAGGTATGAGGGCTTTGTTGCAGAAAACTGAGAATTATTATATGGCAGATAATAACAAAAATATGCATCTTGTTACGGATGAATTATATTTTGTTATTGATGAAAAAATGAATTCTATTGAACCTACCGACAAAGGTTTTAATTTATTATCAGGTTCTACTTCTGATGCTAATTTCTTTGTTTTGCCTGATATTGCTACAGAATTGTCGGCAATAGAAAAAACTAATATGTCAGATAAAGACAGATTAAGTAAGAAAGACGAGATAATTAGAGACTATTCTGTAAAATCTGAACGTATTCACACTATAAATCAACTTTTAAAAGCATACACTTTGTTTGAAAAAGATGTGGAGTATGTCTTGATTGAAAACAAAGTTAAAATTGTTGATGAACAGACAGGTCGTATTATGGAAGGCCGTCGTTATTCTGACGGTTTACATCAGGCCATTGAAGCGAAAGAAAATGTGAAGATCGAAGCAGCTACCCAAACATACGCAACTATTACTCTTCAGAATTATTTCAGAATGTATCATAAACTTGCAGGTATGACAGGAACTGCGGAGACTGAAGCTGGAGAATTTTGGGATATTTATAAGCTTGATGTTGTAGTAGTACCTACAAATAAGTCAATTGTTAGAAATGATTTTGAAGATCTTGTGTTTAAAACCACAAGAGAAAAATATGCTGCTGTAATAAACGAAATAGAAAAGTTGACAGGTGAGGGAAGACCTGTTTTAGTAGGTACAACATCAGTCGAAATTTCGGAACTTTTAAGTAAGATTTTATCTCGCAAGGGTATTAAACATAATGTGCTTAATGCTAAATTACATAAACGTGAAGCAGATATTGTAGCTGAGGCTGGATATTCTTCAAATGTGACAATTGCAACTAATATGGCTGGTCGTGGAACGGACATTAAGCTAAGTGATAAAGTGAAAGAGGCAGGTGGTTTGGCAATTGTTGGAACCGAAAGACATGAATCAAGACGAGTTGACCGTCAGTTACGTGGACGTGCAGGACGTCAAGGCGATCCAGGCTCATCTCAGTTCTTTGTTTCTCTCGAAGATGATCTTATGCGCTTGTTTGGTTCTGAACGTATAGCCAAATTGATGGATAGAATGGGACTCAAAGAAGGCGAAGTGATTCAGCATTCAATGATTTCTAAATCAATCGAAAGAGCTCAGAAAAAAGTTGAAGAAAACAATTTTGGGATACGTAAAAGATTGCTCGAATATGACGACGTGATGAATGCCCAAAGAACTGTTATCTACAGGAAAAGACGAAACGCATTGGATGGAGAAAGACTCGGTGCCGATATTGCAAATATGATGTATGATGTTTGCGTTAGCATAACTGATGAATATTTTGATTCAGGAGATTTAGAAGGAGTTAAGTTTGACCTGTTCAGAATACTCTCAATAGAGCTAGATATTAGTGAAGAGAAGTTCCGTAATATGTCAAGGGATGATTTTACGGATTATTTGTACGAAAAAGTACGCGAAACACATAAACGAAAAACTGAAATAATCGCAAATCAGGCTTTTCCTGTAATACGAACAATATTCGAAAATCAGGCTGCTAAATATGAAAATATTTTAGTGCCAGTTTCTGATGGTTCAAAAGTTTACAATGTTATTGTTAATTTTGAAAAAGCATATAAAACTCAAGGAGCCGAAATTGTTGCCTCTTACGATAAAACAGTAGTTCTGAAGACTATTGATGATATGTGGAAAGAACACCTGCGTGAAATGGATGATTTGCGTCAATCTGTGCAGTCTGCTTCCTATGAACAAAAAGATCCACTTTTGATATATAAGCTTGAATCTTTCAATTTGTTTAAGACAATGTTGGATAAGGTTAACCGATCTGTAATCTCTACTCTTATGAAAGGCTATATACCAGTTAAGGACGCTGATGATGTAAGAGAAGCTCGCGTTAAATCAAAACTTGATTTAAGTAATATGAAAATTGGAAGGGATGACCCAGGTTATAACGATCCAAGCAAAGGAAAATCTAAAGCTGACCCGGTAAGAGTAGAAAAGAAAGTTGGAAGGAATGACCCCTGTCCATGTGGTAGCGGCAAGAAGTATAAACATTGCCATGGAATTAATGCTAATGATTAAAATACGTAGTATCGAGATTATTAATTAACTGGTGTGAATTGTTAAGAAAATGTTTTAAATTTGTAATAATAAAATTCTGAATTATGAAAAAACTATTGACTTTATTGTTTTCTGTATTTGTAATGTTTGGCATGTATGCTCAGAACGTTACAATTGATACATCGCAAATTGTTATTCCGATAAAAATTGGTGTTGATGGAGAAGCTGCGGTTTCTGACACTAGTAGCACTTTGATTGTTTCGGAAGACCAACAGGCTAATATTGCTTATAACGAGGGTGTTGAGTTTTATTCAAAAAATCAGTATGAGGCTGCTATTCAGAGTTATACTAGGGCTTTGCAACTGAATCCTGATATGGTAAAAGCTTATTTTGGTCGAGGAGCAAGTTATATGCAGTTGAAAAAATATGAGGAGGCTATAATCGATTTGTCAAAGTATATTACAACAGAGCAAGACGATGGTAATGCAATATATTTGAAAGGATATTCGGAATATTATCTTGACAAATATGATGATGCCCGTGCAAGTTTTAATCTGGCAATTGCTAAAGGACACAAAGATGTTAATATTTATTATTTCATGGGAGTAATGAAATTTAATGAGGAAAAGTATCAGGAAGCGATTGACGAATTCACCAAAGCTATTGAAGTTGACTCAAAACACTTTTTTTCATATAATGATAGAGCTTCTTCTTACAGAATGTTAGAAATGTATGATAAGTCAATTGCCGATTATGATAAGGCAATCGAAATTAATTCTGATATGGCTATGATTTATAATAACTTGGGAAGTGTTAAAAGATTGAATAAAGATTATGAAGGTGCTGTTGTTGAATATAATAATGCGATTAAGAAAGATCCAAATTATCATTTAGCAATCAATAATAAAGGAATTGCACTTTACGAAGCTGGTAAATATGAGGAGGCTATCGAAGCATTTAATCAAGCATTAAAAGTAAATAGAGATTATGCCTATTCTTATAATAATATGGGACTTTGTTACTATAAACTTAAGGATTACAAATCAGCTGTTGACGCATTTACAAAAGCTATTGATTTAGACCCAGAATATGCCTATGCATATATACATAGAGGAAGTGCAAACGAAATGTTGAGAAATATGGAGGAAGCTTGTGATGATTGGGAAAAAGCAAAAGACCTAGGTTTAGGAGTGGCAGAAGAATATTGTTCGGTTTGTACAGAGTATAAAAAACAGTAAATTAATAATCTTAATAGAAAGAACAGTTATGAAAATTAAAATATATCATTTAGTAATAAGCCTGACAATAATATTAGGTTTTCAGATGCAAATATTTGCTCAACAACCAGTTGTAATCAATAAAAAGGAATTTAAGCAATCCAGCAATGGATATAAAGATGCAATGTCATCAATAAAGATTGCAGATACTTATTATATTATGAATCAGCCTGGTGCTTACCGTATGGCTTTAAAAGAATATCTAAAAGCTTATGAATATAATCAGCATAATGCTGAGTTAAACTATAAAATTGGGGCTTGCTATCTCTATTCTACAGAAAAACCTAAGGCTATTGATTTTTTACAGAATGCATATAAAGCCAAACCCGGAGTTGCCCTTGATATACATTATTTGTTAGGTTGGGCTCTTCATCTTAATTACGAATTTGATGAGGCTATCAAATATTATAGAATGTTTCAGGTTGAGCAGGGAGATTCAGAATCCAAAAAATCAAAAAGTAAAGGAGAGGTAGTTGTTTATGATGTTGATAAACGCATTAAAGAATGTGAAACAGGTAAAAATCTTATCGCCAATCCAATAAGAGTCTTTATTGATAATTTAGGATCTTCAGTTAATTCAAAGTACCCTGATTATGGACCTGTAATTACTACTGATCAATCTGTTGTTGTTTTTACATCCAGAAGAGAAGGAAGTACAGGAGAACAGATAGACCCGAACGATCTTTTGTATTATGAAGATTTATATGTTGCATATTTTGATGATACTAAAAAAGAATGGTCTCAAGCTATAAATATGAGAAGCCTGAATACAGAAGGTCATGACGCTTCGGTTGGATTATCTCCCGATGGACAAATACTTTATACATATAAAGGGGTTCCTGATGGGACAATATTTGAAAGTTTATTGAAAGGTGATAACTGGTCGAAACCTAAAGAACTAAATAGTAACATAAATACTAAGCTGCAGGAGACATCTGCCTCAATTTCTTATGACGGCAAATATTTGTATTTTATTAGTGATAGACCAAAAGATGGTCAGGGTAACACCAGTATTGGAGGTAAGGACATTTTTGTCTGTGAAAAACAAAAAAATGGCAACTGGGGACCTTCAAAGGTTTTAGGAGCTCCAATTAATACAAAATACGATGAGGAAGGTGTTTTTATGCATCCTGATGGAGTAACTATGTATTTTTGTTCAAAACGTGATGGATCAATGGGTGGTTATGACATTTTCTATAGCGAAAATGATGGGGCAGGAAATTGGTCAGAACCAATTAACATTGGATATCCAGTAAATACTCCTGATGATGATGTCTTTTTTGTAGTAGCTGGAAATGCTAGATATGCTTATTATTCTAGTGCTAGAGAAGGAGGATATGGACTCCAAGATTTATACAGAATTACTTTCTTAGGCCCTGAAAAGATGATGGTAATGGGTACAGAAGATATTTTAATTGCAAGCTCAACGGCAACAATACAACAAAAAGTAGAACAAGAGGTTGTAGAAGTTAAAAAAGTACGTTTAACCATTATGAAGGGAACTGTTACTGACGCACTTAGTGGTTTACCAGTTGAGGCAACAATTGAAATTATTGATAATGAAAAGAATGAATTGATTACAACTCTAACATCTAATTCATCTACTGGTAAATATCTTGTCAGTTTGCCTTCTGGTAAAAATTATGGTATTGCAGTTAAATCAGATGGGTATTTGTTTTATAGTGAAAATATAAATATTCCAGAAGCTACTGCTTATCAGGAAGTTACTAAAGATATTGTTTTGAGTAAGGTTGGTATCGGTTCTAAAATCGTTCTTAAAAATATCTTCTTTGATTACGGAAAAGAAACTTTGCGTGAAACATCATTCCCTGAGTTAGATCGTTTGGTTACTTTGCTTGAATCTTATCCAAATATGACAATCGAAATAGGTGGTCATACAGACAATCACGGTAGTTTAAAACTTAATACTGAATTGTCGGAAGCTCGCGCAAAATCTGTTGTTGATTATTTGGTTAGTAAGGGGATAAATGTTTCTAGACTCTCTTACAAAGGCTATGCATATTCGCAACCTATTGCCACAAACGACACTGAAGAAGGTAGACAGCAGAATAGACGTGTTGAGTTTAAAGTTGTTAGTATTAAATAATTGAATAATGAAAAGAATATCAGCATTTGTTTTCGCTTTAATTGTTGTTAATAGCCTTATATCACAGGTTGATGTTAAATTTTCACCAGCCAACTTCCCGGGAAAATCGGGTGAGGTGAAAATTGCAAAAAAGCAGATTAAAAATGCTGATATTCTTGTTTTTAATGAAAATCAATTTGAGGACGGCCTGAAATTATATACTAAGGCATACGAATTAAATCCAAATAATTCTGATCTTAATTTTAAAATAGGATATTGCTATTACAACACTACTCATAAATATGACTGTTTATATTATTTTGAGAAAGCATGGAAATTGAATCCGAAAGTTGATAAAAAAATATCATATTATCTTGGGCGTGGATACCATTTAAATTATAATTTTAATGAAGCAATTAAATTTTACAATGAATATTCTGCTGTATTAAAAGTTCAAACTGAGATAGATGAAATAAACAAGTATATTACCGAATGCCGCAATGGTAAGGAAATATTGAAGGATACTACTAAAGTCGAAATAGTAAATTTGGGTGAAAATATAAATACTGAATTTAGAGAATACGGACCTATGGTTACTGCAGACGGTTCGAAAATGTATTTTACTTCTAGACGTAAGAATACAACAGGTGGAGCTTTGGCAGGAGATGGAATGTATTTCGAAGATATATATGAAACTACAAAAACTGAAAATGGATGGACTAAAGCAAGGAGCGTTGGAACTCCCTTAAATACAAAACTTCACGATGCTGTTGTTGGTTTATCTCCTGATGGACAAAGATTGTTTATTTATATGGATCAAAACGGTGGGGATATTTATGTTTCAGAATTGAGAGGCAGTAAATGGTTAAAACCTGAAAGCATTTCTTCTAATATAAATAGTAAAAACCACGAATCGGCTGCTTGTATTTCATATGATAACAAGACATTGTACTTTATTTCCGATAATCCTGCTTTATCAATGGGAGGAAGAGATATATTTTATTCAACCTTAGATAGTTATGGGAATTGGTCACCTCCAACCAATATTGGAAATAAAGTTAATACTCCTTACGACGAGGTAGATATCTTCCTTCATCCTGATGGCAGAACAATGTATTTTAGCTCAAAAGGACATAATACGATGGGCGGTTTCGATATTTTTCGGACAACAAAAAATGCTGAAGGACAATGGACAACTCCGGTAAATATTGGATATCCAATTAACACAACCTTGGATGATGCTTTTTTTGTTACAACTGCAAGTGGAAAGACAGCATATTATGCCTCTGTTCGTCCTGAGGGTCATGGATTGCATGATCTTTATGAATTAAGATTTGAAACTGATGAGGCTACTCCTGTTGAGAACAGAGTTTTGGTTACATTGGTAAAGGGTACAGTTAGAGATGCTGTGACAACTTATCCTTTAGAAGCAAATATTGAAATAATTGATAATAATGCCGATGAAATTGTTTCTACTTTTGTAACTAATTCTCAAACAGGCGCTTACATCGTTAATTTACCTTCTGGTAAAAATTATGGTATTAATGTAAGCAAAGATGGATATCTATTTCATTCGGAAAACTTTAATATTGCTGATACTGCAGATTATAACGAAGTTGTTATAGATATTGATCTTCAAAGAATTGAAGTCGGTACGACTATAGTTCTTAAGAATATTTTCTTTGATTATGACAAAGCTACTCTAAGACCCGAATCGTTTGCCGAATTGAATAGGGTGGTGGCAATATTAAATAAACAACCAAAATTAAAAATAGAAATATCTGGTCATACGGATAATAAAGGCTCAATGGAATATAATAAGCAGTTATCAAAAGCTAGAGCAAAGACTGTGGTTGATTATTTAATTAGTAAGGGTATTCCGTCAGATAGACTGACATTTGAAGGATATGCTTTTGAAAAACCAATTGCCACAAACGATACTGATGAAGGAAGACAACTTAACAGAAGAGTTGAGTTTAAAGTAATTAGTAACGATTAGTTTAAATGCCGTAACCGAAATCGCGGGTAATTGACAGCAAAATAGAATATGAATTTCCTAATTGTATGTCATTGTAATAATGATAAATAGGGAAGTCGTAAATTAAAGAAAAATTCCAGACCATGTTAAGGTTATAATTTATCTGAGGTCCTAAATAAATGGAATTACTACCTGAGGCAACTACAGGATTGTCGTATAATAAATTCCTCTGTCTGTACTCATGGCGTATTTGTAAAATAACAGTTATATCTTTTGTTAATTCTGTATATCTGTTTGCTAGATGTTTGGATAAAAACAAAGAAGTTGTGTAAGCATCTCCAAAGCGATAACCCATTTTGTTTTCGTTAAAATTGTTTTCGTATCTTCCAAATAGCAGAATTCGAGCAGATGCATTTTTAAATTCTTTTACAAATAGAGCTTGAAAAATTGAACCAAAATTGCCGGTTGAGGGTTGAATATCTATTGGTAGCGTTACCCCGTCAACAACCTGAGGCTTTAGAGAAAATGGAACTTTTGCCCCTGCTGAGACTGTAAATTCCATCATTTTATCAACATTTTTATATAAATTGAATTTTCCTGTAAATACTGCATTTGAAAACCCATAGCCCTTAATAAGATAATCGAAATTTCTGTAATTTTGGGTTTTGTTAAAAAAATATCCTGCTTCTACTTCTATTGTGATTTTTTTCCTAAGCCCGTAACCAACACTAAATCCAGTGTAATTAAAATTTGCATTTGAAATTGCAGCGGGAAAATCATAAGAAATTTTATTGCTTCCTTCGAAATATTGATTTGAAAACGAAAACTTGTGAAAAACTAATACTCTAGTTATTCTGTTTTGTAATACTCCGACATTAACACTTCCTGCAATAGGATTTCCCGGAGATGCAAAACACTGTGCATAATCCATTTTTGAAGTAAATGACAGTACAATTATTAATATGATTATTAAAGAATATTTTTTGCTTAAAAGCTCACTCACTATTCTTTGATATGTTTTTAACTTATCTTGAATTTTTCTCATTCAACTATTGTAACAGTTACATTTTTTGATTTTGTGTTGTCGTAGGCATCTGTTACTGCACAAGTTACAAGGATATCGCCTGATAAGCATGGGGAAGGAGTGAGGGTTACTTCTGCACCACTGCCTAACAAAGCACCTGCCGAAGCTGTCCAATTGTAAACGATATCTTTTCCACTTGCAGTTGCATTAAAAGTTACAGTTTCGCCGGCAGTTAGAGTATCTTTGTCTGCTGTCAATTCTGTAAAAATTAAGGCTATTTCTTCTTCTGGAGGAGGATCATCACAAGCCGAAAAGAATGTATTAAGGCTCAATAACATTGTTAAAAGGATAAGTAAGAATTTAATATTTTTCATAGTAAAAAAATTAGTCTTTAACACATCTTATAGGATAACTGTAGTTTTTATTGAATGTGTCATATCTTCCTACACCTGTGGAAGCTGATTGCCAACATCTTCGATATGCATAAGCAGTATTATTACCTTCTGTTGATGCCCATATATATCCAAATTCGTATCCACCAAGTCCTTCAAGGTACATAAAACCTCCGCTCGAATTTCGGACTCCTGAAAGGAGTACTTCAAATCCAGAACTGCCGCCTTCTTTCATTATGGTTCCAATTCCTTCGGCTGTTCCCCGCCATGTGTTTTCTAAGTCTGCATCAGCGGGTGTCATA
>JAQVEY010000024.1 GCA_028697515.1 Bacteroidales bacterium
AGGATGATATAGAATTTTGGGAAATAGAAGAACAACTTTTGATAAATGACTTATTGATAAATCTTACAGATACCATAAACAATAATATTGCTGAGGCAAAAGAACTTTTGGAGTATGAAAACACATTTTCGTCTAAACAATTGTTATATCACACCTACATTCAAGAATCGGATTTAATTTCCGCATCGACTGTTTTTAATGAAATAGTTCACGAATATTTAGACAATGATTGGATTACATTACAAGAAGTTTTCGTATCTTTGGAAGAACAAGACAAAACACTTTACGATATGGATAGCATACAGTTGAATTTCATACAAGAACTTGCATATAAATGTCCACCCGACCGTGCAAGTTTTAGTGCACAGGCTGTATTACATTATTTGTTTGGTGAAGAAGTGCCTGAATGTGAAATAATGACAACCCGTAGAACAACAAATCTTATAAAAGATGTTGTATTTGTAACACCCGAAGATGATGCATATATGGAGGATAATTTTCCCGATCCTTTTACTTACAATACAACTATAAATTATTATCTACCCGAAGATATGCAAGGCAAGATTGTAGTTTATGATATGTTTGGGCGTATTGTAGGGCAATACATTCTCGAAACTGGTGAAAAATCGCTGGAAATAAATTCAGAAAACTTAGTGCCTGGAGTATATACCTATAGTTTGGTTGTTAACGACAAGCAAATAGATGTTAAAAAAATGATAATTACACAGTAAATATTTATGAAAATTAAAAAACTGATATTTATTATGATATTGCAGGCATTTCTAATACCTGCAATATCTTTTTCTCAGGTCTGGGACGATAATTTTGTTGGAATTGATAGTCTTTATAATACTCTTGGAGCGGTTGTTCAAATTAAGGACTTCTATAATCAGGATGATTCGATTTTATATATTGGAGGCGTTTTTTCTAATGTAAATAACCATGAAGCACATGGTATAATGAGTTGGAATATGGATACTGTAAAAACATATCAGATAGGAGTTGATTGGGGTGGGGTTTTGTCAATAAATTTATATTTTGACACTCTTCTTATTGGAGGTAATTTCCAAAGTGCCAGTGGCGAACCCAATACCGCTCGATTAGCAATATGGAATGGAGAAGCTTGGCAGGGGACTAGCCTTGGACAACCGGATGGTTGGATTTACGATTTTACTCTATTCCATGATACATTATTTATATGTGGAGATTATTCTCATATTGGTTCGCAAACATTTAATATGATAGCTGCATATAATGGCGAAGACTGGATAAATGTAGGTAGTTTCGGTATGTGGGCAAGTGCACTAGAGGTCTTTAACGGCGAGTTGTATGCAGGAGGATATTGGGGAATAAGGAAATATCTGGGAGGCACACAGTGGGAAACCTTTCCTGTAAAACCAAATGATTTTGTATTTGAGCTAAAAGCAGATACAATAAATACATTTCTGTATGTAGGAGGTCAATTTACATCAGTAGCTGGTCAACCCTCTGTTGGTTCTGCAATGTGGGATGGTTTTAATTGGCATCCACTAGGAAATTACTGCGGCGCAACTGTATGGCAACAAGCAATGGAGATATATAGAGGAGATTTATATACTGGTGGAGGGCTAATTGATAATGATGGTAATCTTGATATGTATATTACTAAATGGAATGGTGAGTCATGGGATAGTATTGGTGGGAACTTCAGTAGTTCTATTTATGCATTAGAAATCTTTAGAGATACTTTATACATCGGTGGCGCATTCAGAACATGGGATAGTGTTCCTAATGGAGGTGGCATTCGCTCCAAAGGCATGGTAAAACTCTACATGCCCGATAACGGCTGCGATTACCTAAAGCCACGAATAAACACTTATGCAGATACTTTTTACTTAAATGGTGGTGAGGTTGATGTAAATTTGTACAATAATAATCCTTATGTTGATAGTTGGGAATGGGACTTTGATGATGGCGGGGTTTCGACAAGCTCAACCGCCGCCGTGGAGCATATATACACAGAAGTTGGAGAGTATAATGTTCAGGTAACAGTTACCGATGGCGAATGTGTAAAAACTGCAAACAAAAAAATTTACATAGAACTTGGAAATGAAGTGCCACAATTTGAGAAAATTGATATGCAAATATTCCCCAATCCAACCAGTCATGATTTTATTGTAAAAACATCACTTCCAAATTATCAGAAAGTCGAAATTAAAATTGCGGGGCTAAATGGACATTTGAAATCTGTTATTCCGGTTACGGGTGAAACAACAATAATTCCAACAAAAGGCTGGAGCCATGGGGTGTATGTTTGTAATTTGTTTGTGGAGGGGAAATTGGTGAAGGTGGAGAAAATCGTATTTGAATAATTTGTCCCGAATCAGCCCATTGGCTGATTCGAGGATCCTCGATAAAAAAAGAAATTGTATAGTGTGTTTTTTATCGAGTCTTATAAAATAGAAATCGAATTGTTTCTGAAAGAGTAATACAATTTCTATTTTATCGGGATTTGTGGAGGGGAGGTTGGTGAAGGCGGAAAAATTGGTTTTTGAGTAGGGTGTTGTTGCTGCAAAACCACGAGATGCAACGCCGCAGGCCTCACGTAAGTAATCTCGCGGTAGCAGCGAGTCCGGAGTTCGGAGTTCGTTTGTTCGTTTGTTCAAAATTTTGAAGGACGAACAATCGAAGTACGAACATTGGAATCCGCCAAATGGTGGAAAGTAAGAACAAAAGAAGAAAGTTTTTGTTAGCAGTGCTGCAACCTTAGCCTCAGCCTTAGCCTTTTTTTAGCATGAACAGTGAATTAACCTTAAACTTATTGTTAAGTTTTAAGTTAGAAGAAATCTTCTTTATCAGGGAAATTAAATCTTTCTTTTGATACTGCTTCTGAGAAAACAAAGAACTTTCCGGAGGCTTCTGTACAGACTTGATTATTATTATCAATAATTTTTAAACTGATTTCTGCGATATTTCTTTTGAATGATATTTCAGTTGCTTCAATTTTTATTTTTCCTAATACAGAGCTTAATGGCTTTAAATATTTTAAATATAATTCCGAAGTTACCGCAGAACGTCCATATTTTGTGAATATGTACCATTCCCCAGTTTCGTCCGCTAGACATGACTGAATGCCACCATGTACAACGGATTTCCAACCGTCATAATTTTTACTGGGAGTCCATTCTGCCCAAAATTTATTATCTTCAGTATAGAATTCCATTTTTAAACCTATCGGATTGTCAGGAGAGCAACCAAAACAATTGAAATCTTTATCCTGATTTACAAAAGCGTTATTAAATTTTTTCATAATATCATAAAACAAAAAAAGGCGAGAAAGTCGCCTTTTTGGTTTGTTATAAATTATTATCTGATTGTTATTTTACTTACAATTTTTTGTTCAGACAATTGAATTTCGATAAAATACATGCCCGAACTCAAAGAGCTTAAATCAATGGTATTTCTATCAGAATTAAGTTTAATTAGTTTGACTTCTTTACCAAGAACATTATTTATTCTTACTGTAGCTTTTGTTTCAGGAATGTCAATGTTTAACATACCATCAGTTGGATTAGGATAAATGCTAATTTTGGAACTCAAATTATCATCAACAGCAGAGCAGTCGGTTACAGTAATATAACTGTTACGTGTAACACTATTATTACCACCTGCATTTGTTGCTTTTAGAGTAATGCTATATGTCCCTGGAGTATTGTAAACTATTGTTGGATTTTGTTGAGTGCTGCTCGAAGGAGTTCCTCCCGGGCAAGTCCATAACCATGAAGTAGGATTATTATTTGAAGCATCTGTTAAATTAACCGTTAAACTTGCACAACCTGAGGTTGGAGCTCCTGTAAAATTAGCTACTGGAGCTATAACTCCTTGTTCAGTGAAAACAACAATATCATCAATCATAAACACAAAAGCATCATTTGATACACATTGAATTGCTAAATAAACATCTTGATTGTTGTATGAAGATAAATCATAAGTGTATTGTGTCCATGTAGTTGGAGCTTCTAAATATGTTCCTGAGGATATTTTAGTAAAACTTCCAATACTATTATTTGTGTTAGAGATATATACATTAAATCTTTCTTTACCCCATTCGTCAGTAAGAGTTTTTGCCCAAAACGAAAATGATGAATTTGACAAAAGACTGATTTGAGGTGTAATAAACCAATCGTTGTTTGCTGGAGTTGTAGCCGAAAAACAAGCTCCGTATTTTGTGCCACCATGAGCAGCCCATGTGGTCCCTGCTGCGGGAGTAGTTGTTGATGGGTTAAATGCAATAAATGATCCAGTGTATCCTTCGTTGTTAAAATCATAATCAGCAGAAGCATAAGAAGCACTTCCATCTCCGTCATAAGTAGTGCAAGGACTAAATTGGTCAACAGCGAAATCGGTGCATGCTTCAAAATCGTAAGTGAAACCACTTCCGGGATCTGTTACTGTAATATATGCATTTTTTGTAACACTTGCGTTTTCTGTACTTGTATATACTGTTAGAGAAACATTATATGTTCCAGCAGTATTATAAGTAATTGTAGGAGATGCGGCTGTAGAAGTAGATGGAGTTCCACCCTGGAATGTCCAAGATCTGCTTGTTATGGTCCCTCCACTTGATAAATCGGTAAAAGTAACAGAGTTGCCAACAGTAACACTTGTCGGAGAACCACTAAAATCTGCAACTAAACCTACATTGTTTGGGTCGAGGTAATCACATGATGTAGATGTATTGTCTGGATCCAACCAAGGCTGTAATCTGTCAGCATTTGTCGAACCATTTGAAATCCAGTGATATGAAAACTTTCCGTATAAGTCAGGATAATTAGTATTGTCACATGTAGATGAGCCTCCCGATAAAGTTCCAATTATTAGTCCATTATTGTCAAAAATTGGTGAACCTGACGAACCACCTTCGGTTACGCCATGTCCATTATCTGTTTCAGCCCAATAAACTCTCCAGTGTGCATTAGTGGCTCCAGTTTCATCTTGACCATTATAGGTTGATGAAGATAGAGCACTTGTATAAGTCGAGATTTTTTTAATATCTCCTGATGGGTGGTGAATACTTACACCACTAGAGCTTGCTGATAGATTATTACGCCATCCATTATAAACAGCTCCTATGCTTTTTAAATTAGTTGAAGTCGTATTTAATTGAAGGAGTAGAAAATCAGATCCACCATCTAGTGGTGCTCTTGCTTTTTTTGTACAACCTGTTACATTATTTCCTGTTGGTTGTGTGATTGCCGTACATCCAGGGCTTTCATAGTTAAATCTAAATATCCACTGTCCAAAATCACTGGTACTTACTTCTCCTCCGCAGTGGTCAGCAGTCAAGAAGTATGGAGTTTGGTCATTGTTTGTGTTATTAACCAATGAACCAGTACAATAACCGGCAGACCAACCATCAACTACGTAAATTCTGGCAACTCCTTTTTGCTGAGTTCTCCAGTTGTTTCCCTCACTACAGTTAACATTTACTTGACAATCATCTGAAGCTCCATAGCCTGTTGATTTTAAATTTCGATAATCATACAAATCTTCTCCACGGTAAATGTAGGAGTATTTACTTATTTCGAGATTCGGTAAAACAATTTCTATATCATTATTAAGAGATTTGGATTTTGGAGCAGTGTATTCAATAATTATTTCATTTCCGTATAAAATTCCAATCGCATAACTGCCACCATCTTCATTGTCTAAATTAGTATATGGTCCAAGTATAACACTTCTGTCAAAATTATATATAAATAATTGAGAACCAGCTGGTAATGAAAATTCATCAAAATGAATAGCACATGATTTTGCTCCATCGCTTGATATTTTTAATCTCCAAATATCTTTGCCATCTGATGTTTTGTCCCATGTCCCGCTATTTGAAATATTCAATTCCACTGGGATTAATCGAGCAATTTTATACATCGTCCCATTCTTTTCATCTTGAGTATCTTCAGCAATAATTAACTCCATTGACGGTGGATTAACATAAATATGATCGATGTGGTCTTCGGCTAGTTTATCATTAAAACTATCAGGTAAAATGCCGGTATTTATCTGTCCATAAAGTATTCCTATAGAAGAGTTTATAAATAGACTAACAATTAACAATTTTTTGTAAAATTTTCCCATATACTATGTTATTTTTATTAATACTAATTCTATTATCTTACTGGACAAAATTAGTAAAAATATGGTTGCATAGAGAATAATTAAGTTTAAAATATATTTAAAGCAAGATGACTAGGGTATAGTCTAAATAAATGAATATATTTGTGCATATACATATTTTTTTATGTTAAAGTCTATTGATAGAATTAAAACAGCAGATGAGTCAAATACTTTGTTCTCACATAAATATAAACAGCATTATCATAGTATCAATGGTGCAGTAACAGAATCTTTACATATTTATATCGGACTGGGATTACAAGGTTTTGTAAATAAGAAAATAAATATTCTGGAAATAGGGTATGGGACTGGACTAAATGCAATATTGTCATATAAAGAAAATCTTAAACTTAATAATTCGATATATTATCATGGAATTGATTTAGTCCAAATAGATCATGCAACTTTGCAAGAATTAGGCTATTATGAGCTAATTAAAGAATGTAATATTAATCAGTCTGATTTTAGTATGAACTGGAATACAGATGTTAGATTAAGTGATAATTTTATTTTAAAGAAAGAGAACTCTGACCTACATAAATTTTCATCTGAAAGATTGTACGATCTTATTTATTTTGATGCATTCTCGCCCGAGGTACAGCCAGAAATGTGGAATGATTATGTTTTTAGAAAAATGGCAAGTTTTTTAAATCAGGGAGGAATTCTTGTAACTTATTGCAGTAAGGGAATTGTAAAACAAAATATGAGAAATTCGGGTTTTAATGTTAGACGTTACAAAGGACCTCCAGGTAAACATCATGTAATTCGTGCAACCAAAATATAGAAAAAATCATTTTATATTAAAAAAATATTTTAATTTTGGATATTCTTTAACAATTAAATTTTAAAATTTATGAGAACATTTATGAGAACAGTTTTATTGATGATGCTAATGACTTTACCAGTTCTTAGTATTGTGTCACAAACCGTCAATCCATTATGGGTTGATGGGAGGATATATTTAAAAATTTCTGATAATGCGAATTTAAATATACCTGAAAATGAAGGTATTATAAATCCTGCAGATGTCTATTTTCTTGATGGATTAATCGAAAGATATGGCATAACAGAAATTATCAAACCATTTAAATCTTCTAAAAGTGATATTTTACAAAGAACATTTAGACTGGATTTTGAAAATGTCAATGAAATTAATAATCTTATTCGTGATTTATCACAAAATCCGGCAATTGAATATGCAGAACCGGCTCCTTTGTTTTTTATATCCTTAACACCAAACGACCCTTATTATAATGCAAGTCTAAGTGGGGGTATGATGGGCAGTGCAAATAGTTCGTGGCATTTGAATTTGATAAATGCAGATGAGGCATGGGATGTTACAGTTGGTAATCCTGATATTGTTGTTGCTGTATTAGATAACGCAATTTGGATTGACCATCCTGATTTAGCAAACAAAGTTGTTTTGGCAGTTGACTTGGGCAATGGTGATGATGACCCAAATCCACCAGACGCAACTTATATTTGGTCACATGGTACTCATTCGGCAGGTTTAATTGGTGCAGAAACCAACAATGGTATTGGCGTTGCATCAATAGGTAATGGCATAAGTATTATGGCAGTGAAGCTAGGCGATGACGCAAGTGATGGGCAAGCAATGGCTGCTGGTTATGAAGGAATTACATGGGCAGCAGATCATGGTGCTGATGTAATAAATATGTCATGGGGAAGCCCTCAATATTTCCAAACCATGCAAAATATTGTAAATTATGCATATAATCTAGGTTGTGTTTTGGTTGGTGCTGCAGGAAATAATGGTAACGGAATGGAAACTCAAATGAATCCCGATATTCCGATTAACTATGTTGGTTATCCTGCTGCTTTGGATCATGTTATTGCTGTTGGTTCATGTGATGTGGGTGACAATAAATCGGATTTCTCAAATTATGGAACATGGATTGACGTACTTGCTCCGGGAGGTTATGCTACTGAAGGATTTATGGGAATAGGAGCATTCTCCGTTTTAAGTACTACTTATAATGAACCTGGTACTGTATGGGACATGATTAATGGAACTACCGGTGGTGCTGCATCATTTGGAGTTTCGGGTAATTACGATCTTATGCAGGGAACATCAATGGCATGCCCTGTAACAGCAGGCTTATGCGGTTTGATATTATCTGCAAATCCAGACTTAACTCCAGAAGAATTGACAAATTTATTAAAATCAACTTGCGATAATGTAAATGCACAAAATTCTGCTTTTATTGATTCTATTGGTGCTGGTAGAATAAATGCTTTTGCCGCCGTTTCTGCTGCTACTGACTTAATCGCTCCTTTAGTTGCTGACTTTATCGCAAGCACTGTAGTTATACCAGAAGGAGGAACTGTTGATTTTACTGATTTAACAACTGGAACACCTACTACATGGACTTGGACTTTTGAAGGTGGAATACCTGCAACAAGTACAGAGCAAAACCCAGTTGGAATCACATACAATGAAGCCGGAGTGTATTCAGTTATGCTTACTGCCAGTGATGGTGTAAATGAAGATACCGAAATAAAAACAACATTTATAATTGTTGGTCAAAGTGGTGATATCGCACAAAGTGGATGGATTGAGCAACATACTCATTTTACCAGTCCATATCGTGGAGTATTTCAAACCGAAATAGTAGATGAAAATACTGCATGGATATTAACTTATGATGGTACAGGTGGAAGTATTACTCGTGACTTTGCTCGTACTACCGATGCAGGTATTACTTGGACCCCTGATACTATTGATGTTGCAACGAATTATGCTCCCGGTGATATAAGTGCTGTAGATGGATTGAATGCATGGGTAGCTGTTTATGATGTAAATTATGGTGGAGGTATTTATAAAACTTCCGATGGTGGAATTAACTGGACACATCAAACAACTGCGGCTTTTTCAGGCGCTACCAGTTTTTGCAATTGTATCCATATGTTTAATGCAAATGATGGATATTGTCAGGGAGACCCAATTAATAACGAATTTGAAATTTACACGACTACTGATGGTGGCGAAAATTGGATTTTAGTTGATGGAGCAAATATTCCTAATCCTGAGACTGATGAAATGGGTTGGACTGGAGTGGATTATGCAATTGGAGATATAGTATGGTTTGGAACAAATACAGGTCGTGTTTATAAATCACTTGACAAAGGCGCTACTTGGTCAGTATATGATTCAGGTCAGGAAAATATAAGCAATTTGTCGTTTGCAGATGAAAATAATGGCGTTGCAATTTGTGCAGTTTATGATCAGACTACAGGTTCTTTACAAAGTTGGTCAATGATTAAAACAAGTAACGGTGGTGAAACATGGTCAGAAATTGCAGTTGAAGAAGAGTATCTCTCTGACGTTTCTGCTGTTCCCGGAAAACCAGGTATGCTTGTAGGTGTAAAGATTTCTCAAACAACAGAAGCTAACTTTTCAGCATATAGCCTTGATTATGGTACATCTTGGACACCAATTGATGACTCATTACAATATACAAATGTTGTGATGTTTAATGAAGATTGTGGCTGGGCTGGCGGCTTTAACTGGGACGTAAATACTGGCGGGATATATAAATGGATAGGAATTGAACCTTCGGATGAACCATTTTTCACATCTTCACCTGCTCTCGAAGTTATAGAGTTTGAAACATATACTTATAACATTGTTAGTGAAGATCCAAATGAGTTGACTTTAACACTTTCTGCTCCGGTAAAACCTGAGTGGTTAGTTTTAACTGATAATGGTGACGGAACAGGAACTCTGTCTGGAACAGCTCCTGAAATTGCAGGTGAAACAGAAGATTTTGCGGTTACTCTAAATGTAAGCAATGGTGATTTTGAAGCAGATCAAGAATTTGTAATTACTGTTTTGACTTCAAACCAAGCTCCGGAATTTACTTCCGAAAATCCTACAACACATGTTCAAAATACACCATTTGAGTATATTGTCACAGCAGCAGATCCTGATGAAGATGATTTGGTTATTACAGCTCCAACATTACCTACATGGGCAAGTTTTGTTGATAATGGAGATGGAACTGCAGTAGTAAGTGGTACTCCTGAAACTACAAGTTTCCTTGGATTTCAAATAATTTTAGTAGTTACTGATGGAATGTTCGAAGACACTCAGAATTTCAGACTGCAGGTTACTGCTAACAGTATCGAAGATTTTGGATATGGTTCAATCAATATATATCCTAATCCTACATCAGGACTAATTTATCTGAAGAATTGTCAGAATTCAAAATATGAGGTTTTAGACATTGTCGGTAGAGTAATTTTTGAAGGAAATATTGATAGCTCAGATTCTTATATTGATATAAAAGATTTTGCCGAAGGTAATTTCTTTGTTAGATTATATAATGAAGATAAAGTACTTACTGTTAAAATTGTAAAACTATAATAGTATAATATAGACTAAAGCACTGCATAAGTATTATTATACAATTATTGAGATTCAAAAACTTGGTAATTGATAAATATAATCATATTTTTGCAGTGCTTTTTATTTAATATGGACTATAAGGAGATATTGGGATTTGCTGGAATTTTCCTTGGCATGATAGCTTTAATAGCTAAAGGCAAATTACAACGTAGAATATTGTTTTTTTTGGCAATCATTTGTCTTTTGGTTTATAGTTTAATCAAACCCATTTACCCATTTACTATTTTGATGATAATTGCGTTGGGTTATTATTTCTTCTCAATTTATAAAGCAAAGCAAAGTAAAGTGTCAATAAATCTTTTAGAAGTAGAATTTGACAATAATTACATAATAGAATTTATAAAAAACTACAAAAAGGATATCTATAATTATTTCCCGTTTTATAAGCCGGAGCAATCTCACAGGTGTTTTTTGTTGATGAGAGATATGAATCTTGCAGGAATATTTATTGCCGACATTAAAGATGATATAATGACAATTGAAGTGGATTATACAAAACCTATTTATAGAGACAAGGAAATTGGAAATTATATTTATAAGCAAAATCCGGGGAATTTTAAAAAACTTGGTGTGAATCAATTGAGAGCAAAATCATATCATAAAGGGCACAGTAAGTTTCTAATTCAGATGGGTTTTGAACAAACATATATTGATAATCAGATGTATTTTGTAAAAAATCTAGATTAAAAGCCACTATTTTTACAAAAATTGCGTCTAATGTGTATAAAGTTTTTAAAGAAATGTTTAAATATTTTTATATTTTTTGTTTTATTTTAATTGGAATAGTAGCATATTCTCAAACTGATATTCCAGATGAACCTGAATTGATATCAGCTTCTATAGTTCCTGAAGCATTGCCTGCAGAGGCTGTATTAAAGTGGAATCCTAGTGATTCATTAGATGTAGCTGGTTATATAATGTATGAGGTTGTTAATACCGTTACAGAAACTATTGATACAGTATGGGGTAGATTATCAAGTGAATATACCTATAATATTTCGCTTCCAGGAATAGGTCCCAAACAGTTTCGTATCGCAGCTTTTGATAATATGTTCTTTAAAAGCAAAATTACAGATCCACATACTACAATATTCTTGAGTGAGCAATATGATAAATGTAATAATATTGTAAATTTAACATGGACAGCATATAATGGATGGACAAACGGCGTAAATAAGTATAATATATACAGACGAGAGCAGGACGGTAGCTATGAGTTATTATCATCAGTAAGTTCCTCCACCTTGAACTATCACGACGATGAAGTTGGATTTAATAAAACATATTATTATTATATAGAAGCTATTAGTAATAGCGCTTATACAGCTACATCCAATTCAGTGGGTGTAATTACCGAGTCTTATATATTACCAAATTATTTATATGCAGAATTTGCTTCTGTCTCGGGTGAAGATATTGTTGTGAAATTTATTATGGATAATTCGGCAGAAGTTTCAGAATATCGAATTCAGCGTTCTTTGTCGGTTGACGGTACATATTCGACGATTCATAGTTTTGTTAATTCTGGAGAATCCGAAGTTCTTTATACTGATATAGATGTTAATGTAAACGAAAGAAATTATTATTATAGAATAGTTTCGGTTAACCCCTGTGGGATAATTAATTTTTACTCAAATTATGCTACTAATATTCTTTTAAGTGTGGAGAAAACGGAAAACTTGCAGCATAATGTCGAGTGGTCTGAATATAAAGACTGGGAAGGTGGTGTCTTTGATTATCATGTTTATAGAGTTTTTGATGGAGTTGGATCCGAAATCGCTGTAAATACTCATGATGAATTGAGTTATAATTATGATATTGCTTGGTATGTAAAATACTGTCATGATCGTAGTATTTATATGACTAATAAGTTTTGTTATTACGTAGAAGCGTATGAAAATCCAAGCCATCCATATAGCTCAAACATTGGCATTAGCAGGTCAAATGTTTCGTGTGTTTATCACGATCCAGTTATCTGGATTCCAGATGCTTTTAATGTATCATCATACGAACCTAAAAACTGTGAGTTTAAACCGATAATTTCTTTTGCAGAAAAGGAACCGTACGAATTTATAGTTTATGATAGAATGGGATTCGAAATCTTTAAGACTAATGAAACCTATGAAGGTTGGAATGGAAGTTTGAACTTTAACAGTATTGCCCCATCTCAAATGTAT
>JAQVEY010000025.1 GCA_028697515.1 Bacteroidales bacterium
TGAATTAACTCATTTTTCGTATGGGACATTGAAACTAGCGCTTTCTATAGCACGTGCAACAGATAAGGGACTTTTCTCAGTAGTCGGAGGAGGAGATACAATAGCCGCTTTAAATAAGTACAGTCTTGAACATAAGATATCGTATTTGAGTTCTGCCGGAGGTGCATTATTGGAGTATATTGAAAAAAGAAATTTACCGGCCATAAAGGCAATAAAACAATCTTTTAGCGTCGATGATTATAATTTTTATGGAAAAAGAGTGTTAATTAGAGTTGACTTTAATGTTCCTTTGGATAAAAACTTTAATATTGTTGATGATACCAGAATTAGAACAGCAATACCAACATGCAGAAAGATAATTTCTGATGGGGGATCAATTATTCTTATGACCCATTTAGGAAGACCTAAAGGGGCTTATGAAGAAAAGTATTCTATTAAACATATTGTTCCATATTTATCAAAAATTCTTGATACGGACGTCAAATTTGCTCCAGATTGTATCGGTGATGAAGCAAAAGAGATAGCTAAAAATCTTAAACCTGGAGAGGTAATGATTTTAGAAAACTTGCGTTTTAACCCTCTGGAAGAAAAAAATGATGAAAAATTTGCAGGAGAACTTGCTTCATTAGGGGATGTTTACATTATGAATGCTTTTGGAACCGCCCACCGTGCTCATGCTTCAACTTATATGATTGCAAAATTTTTCCCCGAAGATAAAATGCTGGGATATCTAGTAGAAAGCGAGATAAACAATATAAACCGAGTTTTATATAAGGGAGAAAGACCATTTACAGCAATTGTAGGAGGGTCTAAGGTTTCGACTAAAATAGACATTATCCGTGCCTTAATGGAAAAAGTTGATAATCTAATTATAGGTGGAGGAATTGCATTTACTTTTATTAAAGCTATGGGAGGGAATGTTGGAGATTCACTTGTAGAAGAAGATTATATCCCGGTTGCTACAAGTATTATGGAGCAAGCTCTTAAAACAGATGTAAAATTATATCTCCCTATTGACTGTATTATTGCAGATAAATTTGACAATGACGCAAAAATAAAACATTGTAAAATTAACGAAATCCCTAAAGCTTGGAGAGGTTTAGACATAGGTATAAAAACAGCGGAAACCTTTGCGAAGGTAATAGAGAAATCTAATACCCTCCTATGGAATGGCCCAATGGGAGTATTCGAAATGGATCATTTTTGTAATGGCACAATTAAAATAGCCTTAGCCGTTTCTAGATCAACTGATTTTGGTGCATTTTCATTGGTAGGTGGCGGGGACAGTATTGCTGCTCTAAATAAATATGGTATGGCACATAAAATTAGCTATGTGTCAACTGCCGGAGGAGCATTGCTTGAGTATATTGAGGGAAAAGAATTGCCTAGTCTAAAAGCAATAAGAACAAAAATATAGTCTTTTTTTAAAGTACTACCACGAATTTAGTGGGTGAAAATTATGTTTAAACCCCTCACACCCCTTTATTCCTAAAGTGAGCCAACGCACAATGAATATAGGATTTGCAGTGTGCAGGCGTCCTTTAGGATTACAAGGGTGCGTAGGGCTAGGTAATAATAAGGTTAAAATTCTATCGTTTATTTGCATATTTCCAATTATATTCGTGGTAGTACCTTTTTTTAAAGCTAAGTTAAGCTAAAATTACATATAAGTATTAATACGTATTTATACGTAAATTATATTTCTTCATATTTAAATCATTACTTTTTTGAACATCGGTTTAACATTATTTTTACTTTTGCTGACATTAATCATAATTTTTTCATACTATGAGAAAATTTTTACTTTTTTTGATTGCCGCCTTGTTTTTTCAGTTTAACCTTGTTTCACAGACGGTACTCTTATCGGGTAAGGTTGTTGATAAATCAAATGAAGAGGCATTGTATGGCGTTAATATTATTATTAATAATGCTAACGAACTGAATACTTCAAAATCTCAATTGGGAACGACTACAGATTTTGATGGTAATTATAGGATTGCGTTGTACCCAGGAACCTATAAGATTAAGTTTGTTTATATTGGATTTGAGGAAGTCGAAGAACAAGCAGAACTAATTGTTGGCAAACCTGTAGTTATGAATATATTATTGGAGCAGAAAGCCGAAATAATTGACGAAATTGTTGTAAGTGCGGGTAAATATGAACAGAAGTTGTCTGATGTAACTGTTTCGATGGAAGTAATAAAACCGAGTACTATCGAAAACAATAACTCTTTTGATATTTCCGATGCAATAAATCAGATTCCTGGTGTTGATATTTCGGACAAACAACCTAGTATCCGTTCTAGCACAGGATGGAGCTATGGTGCTGGAAGTAGGGTAATTATTCTTATGGACGATTTGCCGATTATGTCAGCAGATGCCGGTGATGTTAAATGGAATTACATACCTATAGAGAACATTTCTCAAGTAGAGGTAGTAAAAGGGGCTAGTTCTGCTTTATTCGGGTCATCTGCTTTGGGTGGTGTTATAAATGTTAGATCTGCTTATCCTACCGACAAACCAGTTACAAAAGTATCTTATTTTAATGGTGTATATGGAAGTCCAAAGGATGAACAATACAAATGGTGGGGAAAAGAATTCTTTTCGGGAGCTAATAGTAAATTTAATGTCTTACTTAGGGAAGAGGTATTCTATTTTGTTAGAGATCCGATGTACTCCGGAATAAGTTTTTCGCACAGTCAGCAATTTGATAATCTTGATCTTTCAATTGGGGGAAATCATTTTATTGATGAAGGATTTCGTGAATTTGAATATGAAAAAAGGAGCAGATTTAATGCAAACCTTCGATACCGAAGTGAAAAAGTGCCGGGTTTGGCAGTTGGATTAAATTCAAATTTTATGGCAATTGATATGACCGATTTCTTTATGTGGGAATCGGATTCTACACCATATCTTGCGAATAAATCTTTTGGTGCAGTAATTCCTACAGAAGGTTACAGAATGAACATTGACCCATTTATTTATTATTATAAACCAAATGGTTCGAAATATAGTGTGAGAACAAGATATTTCAGAACGGAAAACGTTATGCCTACCGACACTTCAAAAAATAGTATTGGGAATACCTTTTATATAGAATATCAGTATCAAACAGTGTGGGCAGAAAAATGGAACTTTACTGCCGGCTTTGTTAACTCGTTTTCAAATGTAGAGGCAAATCTTTTTGGTAATCATATGAGCAATAATCTCTCAGGATATAGTCAGTTGGATGCAAAATTTGGTCGCTTAAAAGTTTCGCTTGGAATTAGAGGAGAATATTTTGTTTTGGATTCTACTCAAACAGAATCTGCATTTGATATAAATATTGGTGAATCAAGAATCGAAATACCTATTCGACCGGTTTTTAGAACAGGATTAAATTATTCTTTAACCGACCAAACCTTTGTTCGTGCATCATTTGGTCAAGGATACAGATTCCCTTCTATCGCCGAAAAATATACTGCCGCAGCCTTAGGAATGGTTAACATATTGCCTAATCCTAGACTTATTCCTGAAAGTGGCTGGAGTGCTGAAATAGGCGTAAAACAAGGCTATAAACTAGGAAGATGGCGTGGTTTTGCAGATATAGCATTCTACAGACAAAACATTAACGAAATGATGGAGTTTACATTTGGGGTATTTAATCCAATTACATATGAACTTTGGGTTGATACTGACACTGTTGCACCAAAGCTTGGATTCCAATCTCAAAATATCGGGGATGTAAAAATAAACGGAATGGATGTGTCTGCATCTATAGGGGGAAAAGTTCGTAATTGTATAATAACCACTATTGTTGGCTATACTTATAATAACCCATTACCAAGAGGAAGTGTTGACACAACTACTTCAAGTTTATCGCCTACTTTGAAATACAGGAATAAGCATGCCATTAAAGGTGATGTGAACTTCGAAACCAAACGTTTAACATTTGGTGTAAATGTTATTTGGAGGTCTAAGATGGATAATGTTGATAGATTATTCTGTGATGAGAGAGATCCAGAAACTGTTGACCCAGTTACCTATAATTCTTACAAATTATTTAGTAGTTTTATTTTACCCGGTTATTGGGATTATAGAATTAACAATGCAGAAGAACAATATCTTAATATTGATTTAAGATGTGGGTTTAAATTCAGTGAGTTCTTACGTGCATCATTTATTGTTAAAAACGTTTTTAACCAAGAATATGTCGGACGCCCTGGAGATATGCATGCTCCTAGAAGATATGAAGTAGTTTTGAGTGCTAATTTTTAATTTGTTTAACCAAAATCGAATAATATGAAAAAAATTTACTTAGTTATTAGTGTTGTAATGATGTTTTCTTTAACATCAATAGCTCAAATTTGTGATCCTCCTTGCACTCCTGATGTAACTTGTGAGGAAGTTAATAATCCTGGTGAGATATGTCCTTTGGTTTTGCCTACGGCTACGGTTGGTGTGTATTACGATGAGACCGTTACAGTTATTCCTCCCGCCGAGTATTCAGGACTTCCGGTGATTTATCAAATTAGAATAGACGATGTACAAGGCTTACCTGAAGGTATGGTGTGGTGTAAAAGTCAAGAATATTTTGTTGTGACAGATCCTTATACTCGTTATTGCTGTCATATTACAGGTACAGCAGAAGTTGAAGGAGAATATCCATTAACATTATATATTACTCCTTATCTTAATGCATTTGGCTACCCGGTTGAACAAGCACAAATGACTGATGATACATCTTTAATGATTATTGTAGTTCCACAAATTGACCCTCCAGTAGCAGCTTTTACAGCAAGTGCTACAACTGCAGAAACTGGTGTTGATATCAGCTTTACAGATTTAAGCACAAATTCGCCAACAGCTTGGGCTTGGACTTTTGAAGGTGGAACTCCTCCAACCAGTTCGGACCAGAATCCTACTGTTCAATGGAGTGTAGAAGGTGTTTATGATGTTAGTCTTACTGCAATAAATGATGGTGGTGAGAATACTATGACTATGACAGATTATATTACAATTGATAATGGAACAGGTATTTTTGGTGATGTTGCAAATAATATTAAAATTTATCCAAACCCAGCAAGTACTGAAATAATTGTTGAAGCGGAAGGTCTTATCTCAGTTACAATTGTTGATATTCTCGGTAAAGTTGTTTATAGTACAGATGCTAAATCGGAAAAAGAAATAATAGATATTAGCAATTTGAATAAAGCTAATTATTTCGTTAAAATTAAAACTACAAGTACAGAAATAACTAAATCTATTACTATAAAATAGTTGATTTAGATAGTTAATACAAAGCTCTGTATTTTTTTTGGCTTTTTTTATCTTATTAAGATAAGGGCTTCTTTTTCTGTTATAGTTATGAATTATTAAGTGCTTTCAGATACAGTAAAATTTAATTGACTTTCTAAAAACCATAGAATAATATTTATGTAAAGATTTTAGAATCAGCGGTTTTGTCATGATTTTTGCCACCTCGCTACGTTCGGTGTTTGCAAAAATACACGCCAAAACCTCTCATCCAAGTTGTTTATCAGCCCAAGTAAAAACACACTTTTTTGAACACTACCCTCAACTAAGGAATAATCAATAAAAATACATAACAAAAAGCCCCGAATAATTTCAGGGCTTTTTTACTATCTTACTACAGTTACTGTTCCGGCTCGTGTTTCTTCTTCATTATTTAGTAATATCATATACAAATACACTCCGGTAGGAACAGGGTGTCCCTTATACATTCCGTCCCAATAACCTTCAATGCCACGTTTTTCATACAATAATTGTCCCCAGCGATTGTAAATCTGAACAACCGATTTTGGGTATAAATGTATGTTCTCAATATACCACTCATCGTTATATCCATCACCGTTTGGACTAAAGGCAACAGGAAATTTTAAACAATCGATATCTGTGTCAACAAGTGTAATTGGCCCAGCTACAAATGCACAATTATTCGAATCCCTTACCACAACATAATAATCTCCTTCATAGAGAGAGTCAATAAAATGGTTAACAGGTATGTCATTAAATAAATAATATGAATATGGTGGAGTTCCTCCTGAACTAGCCATCTGAATATAACCATCATAATTGCCTAAACAACTAGGATTACCAACAATATAGGATGCAGCTAGTATTGCAGGGTTATCAATTCTGATAACTGTGTCTGCCACACAGTCGTTGATATCAACAACTGTGAGATAGTATTCTCCCTCATCTAGGTTTCTTATAGTTGGATCAGTAAATATCTCTCCACCCACACTCCAGAAGTATGAATATGAAGGAGTTCCACCTGCAGCAAATGCATTTATTACACCATCCTTTATCCCATAGCAACTAACCTGAGTTACATTAAGGTTTATTGACAGTTCGTCACTTGGTTCAGTTATTAATGTCGGCATACTTGCAGTACAGCCATTATCATCTGTAACCGTTACCCAAATTGTTCCGGCAGGTAAGGTAATTGTATAGAAGGTAGTATCTCCGTTTGGCCAAAATGGATGATAATCTGGAGTGCCTCCCGTAACTGTAATGCCTGCAATTCCAGTATTATCTCCTTTACATCTTACATTTTCAGAAGTGATTTCTATTTGTATTTCATCAGGCTCATCAACATATATGGAATCAACCTTTACACATCCCCAGTTGTCTGATATTGTAACTACGTACCAGCCTGCAGGCAGATTATTATTTTGAGCAGTAAGAATGCCATTAGACCATTCAAAGCCCATAGGAATTGCTCCGTTAACTGAGAATGCTTCTATGTCTGCAATTTCATCTTTGAAACATAAATTTTCTTGAGTCTGATAGAATGAAGAATGTATATCTCCAGTAGTACCAATTTCGATACAATTTTCGTAGATACAATTATGAGCATCTGTTATTGTTACACAGTATATTCCTGCTGGTTTGTTTATTAAACCTGGAGTTGTTTCTCCTGTTGACCACTCATAAAAATACGGTGATGTTCCTCCAAAAACAGTTATTGTTGCAGATCCCAATTGTGAGGCACAAATAACAGGATTAATGTGTGCAGTAAAATATATAGAATCAGGCTCTATCATTTCAACTTCATCCATAAAAATACACCCATGTGAATCTGTTATTGTAACACGATAAACCCCATCGCATAAATCTGAGACAACAGGACCCGTTGTTAGCGATGGATCATTCCATTGTATATCATAATTAGGCGTTCCACCATGTGGTATAACAGTCACAGTTCCGTCGCAGTATGAATAACAATTTGGATGTATAAGATTTACAAAATCAAGACTAATTGTGTCAGGTTCTGAGATAACTACAGAAGTCGTTGCTGTACAGTCGTGACTATCGTATGCTGTTACTGTATAGGTTCCTGCAGATAAATCATAAACGTGATCGTATGTTGTTCCTGCAGTATTACTCCATAAGTATGTGTAGTTAGGTGTACCTCCCGAAGCTTGTGCAATTGCGGAGCCATCACTAAATCCGTGACAACTTGCATCAGTGCTTTCTGTTACTTGGACAGCCACAGGTGTCGGTTGAGTAACTTCTATGCTATCGACACTTATACAATCATTATGATCCGTTGTAGTTAGAAAATACCATCCTACCGATACGTTTGTTATATCAGGAGTTAATGCCGGAGGGAAAGTATTCCAATTATAGTCGTAAGGGGCTAATCCTCCAGTAGTTGGTGACGAGATGCTGCCGTCAGAAAAACCAAAACATGAGGGCTGAACAACATTGAAGTTAGGATTTGTTTTAGTCAATACAGTTGTTGTAAAGTATGCCGTATCTGTACAGTTATAAACATCTGTAAAATGATAAATAAGTTCAAATGTTCCTGTTCCCGATTGAGGATTAAAGGAAACTCCGCTAACACCTTCTCCTTCGAAAACACCTCCAACCGGCAATAATACTGGGTTTACAAGTCCATCATAACGACAGTAATACTGGTCTATTCCCGAAATGCTTACGTTTGGAAGATCGTGTACTGCAACTTCAATCACAGCACTATCTGTACAAGAATGAATATCTGAATAGGTATAAACTATTGTATTATTACCCACCATTGCTCCTGCAGGGTTGAATATGGTACCACTTATTCCATCACCAGTTAAAATCCCTCCACCCGGTGAAACAGTAAGGTAAACATAAGGTTCATTTATACAATAATCAGTCTCTAAGTTAGATATTGTTACAATAGGTAAAGGATATACCGTAATAGTGGTTTCGTCTATTCCGTAGCAGCCGTTAATATTCAGTGTATATGTAATAACATGTGAGCCCGCGCCTGCAATTGTTGGCGAGAATGTTCCCGCAACAGTATTAGTAATTCCGTTGCCACTCCATATACCTCCTGGAGTTGCCGCCATAAGATCAAAATCATCTGTGCTTATACAGATATTAGCTACATCTGTTATTGTTGCATCAGGATTCTCAAAAAAACTAATATCCTTTGTATCACAATCGGAACAAGAACCGTTTGTAATACAATGTGTTATTGGCCAAACACCAACACCTGCGGAACCTGGACTGAATAGTCCTCCGTATGTTATAGCTGTTCCCGTCCATATACCACCTGAGCTTAATGAGGTCATTTGTGTAGGATTATCATAAATACAGAATGGGCCTAGACTTGTGATTTCTGCATCGAAAAATTCATCTACGACAATACTTACCTGATCAGTAGAAGTACACGAACCAATACTTACTGTATAATCAATTATATGAGTACCAGGTGTAGCGTTGAATGGATTAAAGTTTCCTGCTAAGTCAATTCCCGGACCAGTCCAAACGCCACCAGGTGTAGCTGCTGTAAACACTTCGTTCGCACCCATTTCACAGAAAGGACCTGATGTAAGAATTGTAGCATCAGGGCTTGATTCAACTACTATTGTAATACAATCACTGTCAGAGCATAATCCATCAGAAACAGAATAGCAAATAGTATGACTACCCACATTAGCAATATTCGGATTGAATAGACCTGTTACAGAATTTACGATTCCCGGACCCGACCAAGTTCCTCCCGGAGTTGAGGCAGTGAGGAAAAGAGAAGGATCAACCCCATAACAGAAAGGTCCAGCTGGACTTATTGTTGCATCCACTCCTTCATATACTTCTACATCAACGCAATCTGAAGATGTGCAGGCTCCGTTGATAACGGTATAACAAATGCTATGTATGCCTTCTTGTGCAAATGCTGGATCAAAACCGCCCAGCATTGGCCATGTAATACCAGGTCCAGACCAAATACCACCAGGGCTGGGTTCAACAAGATCAACAGTATCATCATTTTCACAGAAAGGACCAATTGGATCTAACATAGTATCAGGGAAAGCATCTACATGAATAATTTCTGTATCTGTAGATGTGCAGGTTCCATTTGTAAGCTCTATATCAATTACATGATCTCCTGGGCCTGCAACAGCTGGAGTAAATATGCCGAGAGTAGCATTGGTAATACCCTGTCCGTCCCAAATAACGCCAGGGTTATTTGCAACTAATGTTACTGCAGGAGCAATTTCACAGAAAGGACCAGCAGGAGTAATTTCTATCGCGATTAAAGAATCTACTTGAATTGTTTCTGTATCAGTAGAAGTACATGCTCCGTTAGTAATAATATTAGTAATAAGATGAGTACCTTCTCCTGCAAGAGATGGGCTAAATTCCCCATTCCACGGGTCACTAATACCGTATCCGCTCCAGATACCTCCTAGATCTACTGCAGTTAGAAACAAATCAGCTTCATTCTGACAGAATGGACCTGCAGGGCTTATTGTCGCGTCAAAAAATTCATCAATATGAATAGTTATTTCTGCATAATCACCGCATTCTCCGTTAACCGTGGTATATCCAATTACAACATCACCAATTCCGGCCTGCCCTGGATGGAAAATACCATCATAGATATTAAATACTATGCCCGGTCCTGACCAAACTCCACCGGGTGTTGCAGCAGTAAGAACCAAAGTGTCTTCGTTTTCACAGAATGGACCTGCAGGGCTTATTGTTGCATCAAATATCCCGTCAACATGAATTTCAGTAGTTGAGGTGCTAGTACATGCACCAACAATTAATTCGTAGGTTATAGTATTTACTCCGATAATTGCAGAAGCCGGATCGAAAGTGCCAACACTTGGGAAAATGATGCCCGGTCCTGACCATGTACCACCCGGAGTTGCGGCAACAAGATTTTCTTGAGGGTCATTTTCGCAGAATGGTCCCGCAGGGGTAATTTCTGTACTTGGGTAAATATCAACATGAATTATTTCACAATCACTATCAGAACATAATCCATTAGTTACTGTATAGCAAATATTATGATTACCACCACCTGCATCGCCGGGATGGAAATACCCTTCTACAGGGTCAACAATACCAGTTCCGCTCCATGTACCACCAGGACTAGCTGCAGTTAATGTCTGAATAAGATTAGTATTGCAAAATGGACCAGCAGGTGTAATTGTAGCATCTACTACGGCATCAACATGAACTGTATAAGTGTCTATATTGGTACATGCTCCTTGTGATATAGTATATGTAATTACATGGTCGCCGCCCAATGCTATACTTGGTGAAAATGTTCCAGCTGGTGTAATTCCAGGCCCTGACCAAACACCTCCGGCATTTGCAGCTGTCATCAAGAAAGCTCCGTCTGATTGACAGAAAGGCCCTGCCGGATTTATTATGGCACTTAAGGTGTCATCAACATGAATAATCTCTGAATCGGAATCCGCACAGGCTAAATTACCGACATTGTAAGTTATTATATAATCACCGGGTCCAAGAGAAGGATAAAATAAATCCCCAATAACATGATCACCCGACCAAGTTCCACCTGGAGTAACAGCGGTGAGAGTAATGGCGCCATCGCTTACACAATATGGTCCTACACTAGTAATAGTAGCATCTGCAACATCATCATATACATAAATAGAAATACATTTAACAGTTGTACATGGTCCATTACTGACAGAGTAGCATACAATATTTTCACCGGCATTAGCAAATGAAGGGTCAAAAACGCCAAGGTTAGGATCAGTGATGCCGGGACCTGACCATGTTCCACCCGGAGTAACAGCTGTTAAAGTAACAGCAGGATCATTAGCACAAAAATCGCCAGGATCAGTTATATTTCCGTTAGGAGCATCATTTACTGTTATATCAATATCATCAGAATCTGAACATGCTCCGTTTTGGACAAAATATGTAATATTATGGACACCGACAGTTGCGTCTTCAGGATCAAAAGTTCCAAATTGATGATCTGTGATTCCGTCACCATCCCAATATCCACCTGGAGAGCCTGCAGTTAAATTTACCTCAGGATCATATAAGCAAAACGGTCCTGCTGGTGTAATTGTGGCATCAACAGCTGCATCAACATGTATAATTATATTATCTACATCATTGCATGTGCCTATAGTAATCTGATATGTTATTATATGATTACCAGGTCCAGCCGATAGTGGAGTAAATAGTCCAGTACCAGGATCAACACCCGGACCACTCCATGTTCCTCCTGCAGTTGCTGCTGTGAGGATAACCGCCGGATCATTTGAACAAAATGGACCTCCCGGATCGTTAATGGTGGCATCAGGATTTTCATAAACAGTGAACAATTCTGTATCAGAGTCGTTACATAAACCGTTAACAACAGAATAAGTAATTGTGTGAACTCCTATTCCTGCTACATGTGGATCAAACATATTGCCGGTTACACCGGGAGGAGGTCCCCATGTTCCACCTGTGCTCACAGCATTAAGGAAAACAGCAGGGTCAAATTCGCAGAAAGGACCATCTGGTGTTATTGTTGCATCAACCAAAGCATCAACATGAATTACTGTGTTGCTGATTGATGTACATGCTCCGTTAACTAGTGTATAAGTAATAACCGGATCACCTCCATTAATTAAAAATGGGTTAAATGTACCATCATCAGGATCTGTAATTCCATTTCCGCTCCAAGTACCACCACCTGTTGCTGCAGTTAAATCTTCAGGAGGGTCAGTCTGGCAGAACGGACCAGCAGGTGTTATGCTTGAATTAGGAAATAAATCAACTACAATATTTCTTGTATCCGAATCTGAACATGCACCTACATTGATTGTGTAAGTAATCGAGTAAGTACCTGGTGCTGGTGGATTGAATAGCCCCGTTGAAGGATTTACCCATGCACCACTCCATGTTCCACCCGGATCTACAGATGTTAATGTTACCGGTATCTGTGCTTCGCAGAAAGGTCCGGGACTGGTTATTGTTGCATCTGCTTCGTCGTAAACTATAATTTGTTTACAAATAATATCCGTACAAGCACCGTTGACAATAGTATAACATATATCATGAATACCTCCACCGGCACCTCCGGGATTGAAAGTCCCTGCTATAGGATCAATTATTCCAACGCCACTCCATGTTCCGCCCGGGTTTATAGGGATAAGATTTTCAGCAGGATCGCTGGAACAGAAAGAACCTGGGTTATTCCACTCAGCACTTATAAAATCATCCACAATAATTGTTTCAGTATCAGAATCAGAACATTCTCCGTTTACAATTGAATAAGTTATCACATGCGTGCCTACTGTCGCATCTGCAGGTAAAAATGTACCGGCAGTTGGTGGAGGTAAAATACCCGGACCACTCCAGTCTCCTCCTGGATCGGCTGCTACAAGAGTAACCTGTGGATCGGTTACGCAGAAAGGACCGGCTGGGCTTATTGTTGCATCAACTTCATCATAAACAACAACTGGTTTAGTAGTTGATGAAGTACAAGCTCCGTTT
>JAQVEY010000394.1 GCA_028697515.1 Bacteroidales bacterium
CAACCTGTGAGGCAATAAACTCTAAATTATCAAATTCAGGAAAATATTCTATATCTCGAAGATTTTCCAAATCAGTTATGGATTAAAATCAAAATTATTATTGTAAAAAATTTATACAGCTACAACCTCTTTGACTTCAGGCACATCTCTTTTTAATTTATCTTCAACACCCAGTTTTAAGGTTTGAATACTAAAGGGACATGAACCACATGCTCCTAGTAATTTAACTTTAACAACATAATCTTCAGTAACTTCTACCAGAGAAATGTCGCCTCCGTCTGCCTGTAAATATGGTCTAACTTCATCAATTGATGTTTCAATTCTTTTTATTATTTCTTCCATGTTAGTTTTATTTTTATTAGTTTACTACTACTTGTTTTGTTGGGGGCAATGTTTTGTTTCTATATTCGACAGCTTCGATGAAATTGTCTGCAAAATCAGCAAATGCCTTGTGAACAGGGGTTCCTGTTTTTAATGCGATTGGTTCGCCCGAGTCACCGCTTTCGCAAATAGATTGAACAATAGGAATCTGAGCAAGAATTTTTGTCCCTGTTTCTTTCGATAATTTTTCAACACCCCCTTTCCCGAAAATATAATATTTATTTTCCGGCAATTCGGCAGGTGTAAACCATGACATATTTTCTGCTATACCTAATACAGGAACTTCAATTCCGCTAGCTTTGAACATAGCCAGACCTTTTCTTGCATCTGCAACAGCAACATCCTGCGGAGTGCTTACTATAACAGCTCCTGTAACTGCAACCGTTTGTACCAATGTTAGATGTATATCGCTTGTTCCGGGGGGCATGTCAAACAATAAGTAATCGAGTTCTCCCCATTTTGTGTGGAAAATGAGTTGTTTTAAAACATTAGATGCCATAGGTCCTCGCCAGATAGTTGCATTGGCAGGATCAACAAAAAATCCTATGGAAAGCATCTTTACTCCGTATTTTTCTATCGGAATAATTAATTCATTTTCCCCTTCCGTTACTCCGGATGGTTTTATGTTTTCTACACCAAACATTTTAGGGATACTAGGACCGAATATATCTGCATCTATTACAGCAACTTTATATCCTTTTTGTGCTAATGCCACAGCCAGATTGACAGTAACCGTTGATTTTCCTACTCCTCCTTTACCACTTGCTACAGCAATGATATTACGTATATCTGTTAATCCTCCGTTTTTTGGATGTTTTTGCTTTTCCTGAGCTTTAATTTTTGTAGTAAGATTTAATATAACTTCTGTCCCAAAATGTTTTTCAATTTCAGATTTTACAGAACGTTTTATTGAATTTAAAAATGGATCTGTAGCTTTGGAAAAAGCTAGAGTAATGGTAATTGTATTATCCTGATATTCAACATTGTCAAGAATTCCATCGCTTATTATATCATTCCCTGTTTCAGGATAGATGACAGTTTTTAGAGCGGATTCTATATTTTCTTTTGTTATATTCATAATATTAATAAACAGTTATTATATCTTATTGTTTATTTATTCAGTTGGTATCTGGAGAATATTTTACAGACTCCAGTATGTTAAACCTTTTATTTTATTTCTAAAGACGCCTTTGATATCAATGAAAATTCCGTTTTCATTTGAAATGCTATTAAAATATGATTCGTCAAGTTTGATATATGGAGCATGATTTACCGCAACAATAATTGCGTCATATTTTCCATCCGGATTATCTATCATATCAATTCCATACTCTTCTTTAACTTCGTGTTTGTCAGCAAAAGAATCAACTACATCAACTTTGACTCTGAATTTACTTAGTTCATGTATAATATCAACAACTCTGGAATTCCTAATATCCGTAACATCTTCTTTGAAAGTTATTCCCATCAACAATACTTTTGATTTGGTAATTTCTTTCTCTTTTGAAATTATAAGCTTAACTAAATTATTAGCAACATGTTGGCCCATACTATCATTTATAGATCTGCCGGAACCAATAATTTGAGCATGGTAACCAAGTTGATTTGCTTTATGAAGAAGATAATATGGATCAACACCAATACAGTGTCCGCCAACAAGACCGGGCGAAAACTTTAAAAAATTCCACTTTGTACCAGCAGCTTCCAAAACTTCAAAAGTGTTTATTCCCATGATATTAAAAATCATTGACAATTCATTCATCAGAGCAATATTTACATCTCTCTGTGTATTCTCAATAATTTTTGCTGCTTCAGCAACCTTAATACAACTTGCACGATGAACGCCAGCTTTAACAACAATTTCATATACTTTTGCTATTTCTTCGGCAGACTCTTTATCACATCCCGAAGTAACTTTTACTATACTCGTTAAAGTATGTAATTTATCACCAGGGTTTATTCTTTCGGGCGAAAAACCAACTTTAAAATCTTGTACAAATTTCAATCCTGACATTTTTTCCAATACCGGCACACAATCTTCTTCTGTGCAACCAGGATAAACAGTTGATTCATAAACTACATAATCTCCTTTTTTTAATATTCTACCGACGGTTTCGCTGGCTTTCAAAACAGGTGTAAGATCAGGTAATTTATGTTCATCTATTGGAGTTGGAACAGCAATAATGTGAAAATGGCATTGTTTCAAATCTTCAGGATTAGATGTGAATATTATATCTGTTCCGTCAAATGCTTCGGGTTCGAGCTCGGCACTAGGGTCTATGCGATTCTTCATCATTTCAACTCTCTCAGGCTTAATATCAAAGCCTACAACTTTAACCTTTTTAGCATACTCAAGTGCTATTGGAAGTCCTACATATCCCAGTCCGATTACGGATATTTTCTTTTCTTTGTTAATTATTGAATTGTACATATTCTTATTGTTAAATTTTATTTTTTAATAGTGGATGATAATCACCTGTTAAGCCTATTGCTTGTGCATTTCTGATATCATAAACCATATTTATCGAATTGCGAGCTTCATTAAGGCCAAAACCTTTGCC
>JAQVEY010000395.1 GCA_028697515.1 Bacteroidales bacterium
TACAACTGTTGTAAATAAATTTTGTCTCATAAACATATCTGTTTTAAAGATTGAAACGTTTTTTTCATTAGTTTTGGACAAATTTTTTATTTTGTACAAAGATATATTTTTCATATTGCTAAAAAAATTTTTGTTCATACTATTATTAACATTTTTAATAGTTTTTACGAAAACGCTTCCGCTATACAGCAATCTTTATACCAACACTATTTCGAGCAGTCGCATCGAAAAACCTTGTACACTCTACACATACAATTCACAACTTGATGACACAATAAAAACAGTTTCAAAAGTTGATTCTATTAGTTATAAAAAATCTAGCATGTCATTTGATTATCCGGTATATTATGATGCTGAAGATTCGTTGCTGTTCGATTTTAAGAAGCAGAAAGCATTTCTATACGGAAAAGCAGTAGTTATTTACGAATCTGTAAACTTAACAGCAGAATTTGTTCAAATGGACTTTGAGAATAACGAAGTTCTAGCTTATGGCTTAACAGACTCAACAGGACAAGTAATTGGAAAGCCTGTGTTTAAAGATAATGCAGAAGAATTTGATGCTGATACTATTAGATATAATTTCAGAACAAAGAAAGGAATTATTAAGGAAGTTATGACAGAGTTTGAAGGCAGTTACCTACACGGAAGTAAAACAAAAATGCAACCTGATAAGCATGTTCACATGATTGACGGTAAATTTACGACTTGTGACCTAGAACACCCACATTATTATTTTGCAATAAGTAAAGCTATTGTTATACCTGACGATAAAATCATATCCGGTCCTGCATTTTTAGTAATAGAAGACATCCCTACTCCACTAGGCATTCCCTTTGGTTTTTTCCCTAATAAAAAAGGTGGTTCGTCTGGAATTATTATCCCCGAATTTGGTGAAGAAGCAAACCGTGGATATTTCCTTAGAAATGGCGGTTACTATTGGGCAATAAATGACTTCGTTGACCTCACAGTTCTTGGAGATGGATATACCAAAGGTAGTTGGGGATTAAGTTTACTTACAAATTATAAAGTTAAATATAAATTCAGTGGCAGCCTTAACGCAAAATATAGCCGCAATGTTTTGGGCTACAAAGACATAAATTATCAAAGAGAAGATTTATATGCAGTTAAATGGCGCTACGTGCAGGATCCCAAAGCAAGACCTAATTCAAACTTTTCTGCTGATGTAAATGTTAGTAGTTCAAAATTTGACAAATACAATTCGTATAATGCTGCAAATTACATGTCAACAAATAAAACTTCGAGTATCTCCTATAGTCAGATATTTCCCAATTCACCTTTCAGTTTAACGAGCGCTTTCCGGCATAATCAAAACAATTCGACTGGTGCAATTACACTTACATTACCTGACCTTGCAATAAATATGAGCAGGATTTACCCTTTTAAAAGAAAAGTTAAGGTTGGTGAATCTAAACTATATGAAAAGATTGGTATTGCATACTCTATGAATTTAACAAACCAGATACAAACAAGCGATTCATCATTTTTCGATTTCGGATTTGATAACATAACCAATGGCATTAGTCATAGAATACCAATAAGTACATCTGTTAAATTTCTCAAATATACTACACTAACGCCAAGTTTTAACTATACAGAACGATGGTATTCAAAATCGGCAGAACAAAGCTGGGTATTTACAGACTCAACAGATTCTGAGGGTAAACTCTTAACTGAATACCAAACACAATTTTCAAGAGTCTGGGATTATTCTGTTAATTTAAAATGGTCAACACAGATTTACGGAACTTTTAACTTCAAAAAGGGAAATCTTAAAGCGATAAGACACGTTATGTCTCCTTCGATAAGTTATAACTATCTTCCTGACTATGGACAAAGAAAATATAATTACTATGATGAATATTACAGGATTCAATATAACGGTACAACAGGACAATATGATACTATAGGATATATTTATTCAAGATTTCAAGGCTTGCCATACGGCACCCCATCACGAGGAGGTGCAGGTTCAATAAATTTGAATATCGGCAACAATCTCGAAATGAAATTAAGAAACAAAAACGATACAGTAGCTCAAGACCGAAAGATCAAATTATTAGAAAACCTTACAATAAGCACAACCTATAATATTATGGCAGACAGTCTAAATCTTGCACCTCTAACAATAAACGGACGCACAAAAATAAAGCTCTTGGATTTAACATTTAATACCAGTCTTGACCCTTATGCTATAATGGAAAATGATTATGGTTCAGGAGTTAGAATAAATCAATTTGCATATAATGTTAATAATCAGTTGCTACGTTTAACAATTGTAAATCTAAATGCAGGTTTTTCATTAAATTCTAAAATGGCCGAATCTAAAGCACATACAGATATTGATCCTTATCAAACTCTATACGGTTATCCTGACCAATATGTAGATTTTGATATTCCTTGGAATGTTCGAGTTAATTACACATTCAGATACACGAAACCATACTTTGAATCAAATATTACACAAACAGTTAATGTAACAGGAGATTTCAACCTTACAAAAAAATGGAAAATAAGTTTTACCAGTGGATATGATATTGTAAACAAAAAAGCTACTTATAGTACAATAGATGTTTATAGAGATTTGCATTGCTGGGAAGCCAGTTTACATCTTGTTCCTTTTGGGGAGCACAAATCTTATATGTTCCAGATAAATGTAAAAGCATCTATGCTTAAAGACCTAAAACTTGCAAAAAGAAGAAGTTGGTTTGATAATTTCTAAATGAGAGTTTTAACTCATTGCCAATGATTTTAATAAAGGTATTTTTTAAAAAATCTAATTTTTTATTTTGTCTGGCAAACTATTTGACATAAAAATGTGTCTTAATAAAAATTTACTAATTTTGCATGTCAAACAATTAAAGAAAGGATTATGAAGAAAGTCGGTTTGTTTAATTTAATAGTGTTTACAAGTCTTTTATTAA
>JAQVEY010000396.1 GCA_028697515.1 Bacteroidales bacterium
AAATAAGCTGATAAAAATCTGCGGAATGCTCAAAGAAAGAGTTCATTTTGTAAGTGAGTTATGGGATGAAGCAAATTTCTTTTTTGAAGCACCTAAGGAATATGACGATAAATTCCTAAAAAAAGCTTGCAAAGAAGACACTGCTGAATTAATGGAAAAACTCATTTCTACACTTGAACCACTTGACGATTTTAGTTCAGCAAATACCGAAGCCGTAGTAAAAACTTGGCTCGAAGGAGCTGAAATAGGTTTTGGCAGAGTAATGTCACCATTTCGTCTGGCTTTGGTTGGTGCCGGCAAAGGTCCTCATGTGTTTGATATTGCTGAAATTATTGGGAAAGGGGAAACTATCAAAAGAATTAAAACTCTTATTAATTTATTTGCCTGATACTTTTAAAATAAGTGATTAGATTTGTTTATTGTATAGTTTTAAATTTTTAGTAATTTCTTTTTTTACTGTTTTTAATTTTAGATCTTTTTCAAGGATCATTTCTGGCCAGTCTAAGTTATTTATATCATCAAAATAGACTAAACTTTTAAAAGCATGTAGAAGGTTTCTGTTACTGTATTTTAATTCGTAAAACTTTAAAATATCATTTATTGAATACTGTTTAAGAATGAAATAAATATCAATAAAGTCTTTGGAACGAGTTCCGTTGCCTGATATGGCATTTAACTTCATTGCTGCAATATCTTCAATTGATAATAATCTTAACCCACTCTCTTTTATAACATTCCCAGCTAAAGGGTATTTGTGACTTAAAAAATCAACCTTAACCTCTTTTATGCTTCCTTTTACAGTGTTTTTAGATAAGTAATCAGTTTTAAAATTATATTTCTGTTCTAAAAACTCAAGCAATTCATTTGTATCAAAATCGTTTAGAGTGAATAAATCCAAATCAATAGATTTTCTATGACCAAAGTAAAATGACAAGGCAGTACCACCAACCAGATTAAAATCTTGTAATAAATTCTCTGATTGTAGATTTTTTAATAATTCCAGTGTGTTTGCTGTGACTGTATTCGTGAATAACATTTAAAGTTTTTTTTAGGAATTTTTAAAAATATACTTAACCAATTTAAAGTTTTTTTATCCAGATAGCCGGCTAAAGCAATTTCCTGCTTAATCACTTCGATACCGTAATAATTGATTACTTTTCTAATTTCATCAAAATCACCCATTGAAAACGATCGTTCAATTATGAGACGCTTCATTAAATAATCATCAGCATTTGATATGTCAATATCCCAAAACAGATGTGAGGGTAATTGTTGCAATAATGTCTGATTTATCATTCTTAATCTTTTATTTCACAAATATAGTGATTTTAGTGAAGCTTCGTCGGTTATTCTCCTTAAATTTTAGCCTGATGATTTTCATTACTATAAAGAACAAAATATTTTAGGATATATAATCTTTTGTAATATTTTTGATTATAGATTTAATAGTATGCCATTTTATGGGGTTTAACATTTGTGGCATAGGTTCAGATTCTGCATCTTCAAAATATAGCACACTTTTAAATAATAAGAAATCCGCAGCTTCAGGATATTTCTCATGATAAAAACTTAAAAGTTGTTTGAAATCGAACAGTTCCAATAAAAAATATAAATCTACAAAGTCTTTTCTTGTTCCACGATTTGTTATTGCAGATAATTTCATTGCTGCAATATCTTCCAAAGATGCCATGCAAACACCATCCTCTATTATAGCATTTTTTATCCATGGATAACTATAATTGACAAAATCTACCTTTATTTTGTTAAGTCTAAATATTTTTATCGGCTTCGATATAGAAATGTTTTCGACAGAAATGCCATTTTTAGCTATTGTAGCTTGAAATTGTTCAGGTATATCTATGTCATGAGAAAACAAATCTAAATCAATTGAAAATCTATGTCCTAATTGCAATGCCAAAGCGGTTCCGCCAACCAGACGGAAGTCTTTTAATTCTTTCATACTCTGAAGTTTTTTCAGGAGTTCCAGAGTGTCGGCGTTGACTGTCTTAGTTTGTAACATCGGAATTCACTTATTGGTGTATCAGTATAAAAAGCAACAAAATTCAAAGATTTTGGGAATAAAGACCGTATTTGCAATGAGGCTTCTTTAATTTGTTCTTTTGAATAACAATTACACAACTCTTTCCAGTCTTGCCATGTCCCATAATCTAAAACCCTAGCTATAATAAATGACGAATGCTCTTTATAATCAAGACTTTGAATATCTATATCCCAAAATAAATTATCTGAAAACTTAGGCATTTTCTGATTCTTTTGCTTTTTCATTAGAGTTTTAATTACTCACAATTCTTTTTACAAAAATAGTCAAAACAAAATCGAATTCAAAATTCTCATTAGAATTTTTATTTAGTGTTTTCTTGAAAACTTTTAACTTTACTGATATAACATTTAACTACATTGCTTCAATATCAGCATTTGATATGTCAATATCCCAAAACAGATGTGAGGGTAATTGTTGCGATAATGTCTGATTTATCATTCTTAATCTTTTATTTCACAAATATAGTGATTTTATTGAAGCTTTGTCGGTTATTCTCCTTAAATTTTAGGCTGATGATTTTCAAAATTATTATTAAAATAGATTTCTCAGCCCTCCCACGTCAGGCTTCGAAATGACTGTGTCTGATAAAATATAGGTCGGCGACTTGTACTTTTATTTTAATATTAGCGAATTTTTATGTCGCCGACCATAACTCCCGACTTCCACAGTCATTTCGAGCGCAGTGAGAAATATGTTTTAATTACAAATAAGATTTCACAGCCTTCATACGTCATTGGTATTATGGTTAAAAATCTGTTTTAACAAATTTAAAGCAATTGGGAATTAATTAATTTATGTGTTTAGTGTAAGTTATTCCGCTAACGAGACAAAAGCCTTTAAATCATCATTCCTCTTTCGTCATTCATCCTGTTA
>JAQVEY010000397.1 GCA_028697515.1 Bacteroidales bacterium
TTTATAAGAAATTCGAACTTTCGAGATATGAGTTTGGATTAGCTCTATTCATGATACTTAAGGGTCTAATGAAGAAAATCATGATTGGAGATTATATTGCTGTTAACTTTGTTGATAGGGTATTTGCTAACCCTGATATGTACACAGGATTTGAAAGTATGATGGCTATGATTGGTTACTCTCTTCAGGTTTATGTTGACTTTTCGGGTCATACGGATATTGCAATTGGTGTTGCATTATTGATGGGGTTTAAACTTAGTCAAAATTTTAATTCCCCTTATAAAGCAAAAAACTGTGGCGAGTTTTGGTCTCGCTGGCATATTTCGTTATCATCGTGGTTGAAAGATTATCTGTATATTCCTTTAGGAGGGAACAGAAATGCGACAAAAGGTACCTGGATAAATCTGGCTTTAATACTTGGGGTTTTTGTTTTATTAGCCTCAAACAAATGGGTAACTTTAGCAATATTGGCATTTGCACTTATTTTGGTTTTATTGGTGAAATTTGTACCAGCAGTAAAGAAAAATATTATTGCCAATATAAATTTGATGATAACAATGTTGTTTGGAGGTCTTTGGCATGGTTCAAGTTGGAACTTTTTAATCTGGGGAGGATTAAACGGGCTTGGTATAGTTGTATATAAATATTGGCGTAAAATTAGTCCTTGGGAAAAGTACAACAATGTTATAGCAACAGTCTGGAAAATTGCATTGACTTTCGGTTTCATCACTTTTACTAGGGTTTTCTTTAGAGCACCTGATATTATAACGGCAAAAACAATGTTACAAAGAATTGCAAATAATTTTAGTTCTGAATATATTCCCCAGATAATGTCTGCATATTATAAAGTCTGGTTAATGATGTTGTTCGGTTTTATTACTCATTGGCTTAGCTATAGTTTTAAAGATAAGTGGCGGGACAGATTTATAAATATGTCTCACTGGTCACAAGCGATACTTTCAGCAATTATAATATTTATTATTTATCAGTCAATTTGTGCTGATATGCAGGCTTTTATATATTTCCAATTCTAGATTTAGATATTTTAATTATTGGCAATCTGTTTCATAATGAATGACCTATAAAAAAAGCTAATTTTAATATAATATCTTGGAGAAGTCAGAATATATTACAACAGATTTCTCACTTCGTTCGAAATGACTCAGAAATCAAGGGGATTAAAGTCGGCGACTTGACCAGATTAGGAATAAATTCAAATTACAGTCGCCGACCATACCGCAACCTCTAGATTGTCATTTCGAAGCATGACTCAGGAAGGCTGAGAAATCTGTTGTAAAGATAGGTTGAATAGATTATCTTCTTTCTTGTAAGGGCATTTATATATTTCCAATTCTAGATTTAGATGCTCAATTTTTTACAATTTTACTTGTAAATATTTCAGATTCAGTTTCTATTTTCAATAAATAAATGCCGTCAGGAATATCATTTTCAAAAGAAAAATCCAATTTGTTTACACCTTTGACAAAATTCTGATTTTCAAAAGGAATCAATATCGTTTTACCAGTAATGTCATAAATATAAATACTACCTATACAATCCATTTCACTTGTAAAAATAATATTAACATTTGAATTGAATGGGTTGGGGAAAACTTCAAATCCCAAATTATTATTGATAATTTCATTATCTGCAGTAAAGTCAATTGTTAGTTCAACTGGAATAGTTAATGTGTTTTCTAAATCAGAGATTTTTATATCTGCGTAGTAGATGCCTTCTGCCATATCTGTTGTGTTGTAGTTTAGCGTCAGCTCATAATCAGAATTATAAGGAATTTCACCAAACATTGGTGATATGTTTAGCCAAAATGAGTTCTCATTTGTTAATTCGATAATAGATGATATTGAATGCGGTTCGGCACCATAAATATCACCAGTAATTGTAAAAGGGATTTCGGAAGTCAAACCTGTAAATGATTCGTCGAATGTAATATTTACACTACAAGTTGCTGATTCCGTATCATGTATTTGTCCCCAAGTTTCTGTAGTTGTCCAAATAAGCTCGGCTCCGGTACCTGTTTCATTATTTGTAAATAAAGTTCCAGAAGGTCCTACAAGATCTGTCGAACTATTTACAATCACTTCATCAGGGAAATTTATATTAAGAGTTTTAATCCACTCATAATCAGGTGATTGGGCATTGAGAGTAAATATTACATCATAAGTGCTACCTGGATTATAAGTTTCTATATTTGCTGTTAAACTTGAGCCAGTAATATTTTTTAGACTTTTCGCTACAGGAATAATATCAATATCAAAATAAACAAAACCTCCTCCAATATTTGAAATTATAAGAGGATCGCTGTTCAACTGGTTAGTATTCATCGTTTTATGTATTTCGTTGACTGTACAATTTAAAATAGGAGGTATATTGTTTACAGCAGGAAAAGTAATATTATCAATCCATGCAGCGTCTAGACCTCCAATATCCATAACATCTTTTCTGTATCTCCATTTAAAATTATGCTGTCCTGTGCTTACATCACAGGAATATGTATCCCAAGGAATCTCTCCGCATAAACTTAATTTTACAACATCATCAACAAGAAATTCGAAAAAATCGAAGTTGTTTTCGCTTGAGACTTTTCGAGCAAAACTTATTTCTCCATCAGCTACAACAAACATGTCTATTTCAATAACGGATTGTTGACTATGACCAATGTTTCCTGATTTTAGGCTATAAGTGCCTTCATATACATTATCAGTAACAATATACCAAGGGGCATCTTCACCTGTTGTCCATTCAAATGCCTCTAAACCTCCCGATTCCCAATTTTCCTGAAGAATTCCAATTATAAGATAACTTGGTAAATCAATGTTGAGTCCATTATCAGCAATAACATTAAGGTTTAATTCCGTGAAATGAGCCATGTCGCAGTCAGGGTCAACACTAATGTTAAAAGTCAGTGGTTCGTTG
>JAQVEY010000398.1 GCA_028697515.1 Bacteroidales bacterium
AATAATTATCCGTTACTTAACGGTTAACAAACGACTAAGATAAGAAAAGCTTTGCAGTAGAGGTTAATCAGGTTTTGAGATAGATGCATTAATTGTAAAATATTTATCCGTTACTTAACGGTTAATAAACGACTACGGTATTATAGAATTAATTTTCGTTCATTGTATATATATTTTACATCATATTTTTGATTTTTTGATAATTCAGTTTAATTAACGGCTTAGTTTTTTATTTTTGTATAATATTTATTTCAATTATGATCACAGTAGTAGCGTACAATAATTTTCTCGAAGAAAGAAAATATATTTTGGATTTCGTTTTTGGAGAGGTCTTGGACTGTGATTACAAATTGTCTTTTGATGAAGAGAAATCATATCGAATAAGCAATGGGAGTACATCTCTAATAGTTGCTGATTCTTTTTTTGCAGAAATGGAAGACGGATTCCAATATTATAATGATAAATTTCTTATCCCAAATAAAGTAGATTTTATTGATTATCCTGAACGAAATATGTACAATATTCCAGTTTTGTTCGGTAAGACAGATTTGAAAAATGATGACGGAACTTATTTTTTAGCAAATGATTTATTTGCAGGTATATTTTTTATGCTGACACGTTGGGAAGAGATTGCGATAGCAAAATTTGACAAACATGAACGATTTGTGGAGGATGAAAATTTGTCGGTTAAGTTTGATTATTATGACAGGCCTATTGTAAATGAGTATATTCAACTGTTTAGAATCTTGCTAGAAAAAGCAGGCATTATCATTGAAGAGAAAAGCAGAGAAAGCAAAGTGTTTTTAACACACGATGTGGATGAAATAGCAAGATATGACACTTTTGCTAAGATTGTAAAAGCGCTGGGTGGGGATATTGTCAAACGAAAGAGTATCAGAACATTTCTTAAGACGATAAAAGATGTATATAGGATTAAGATTAGGAATCAAAAAGATGTCTTTGATACATTTGATTTTTTAATGGATTTATCAGAGAAAAGAGGTGTACAATCAAGATTCTATTTCATACCCGGATATATTGGAGAAGAAGATGTTCGATTTGATATAAGAAATCCGAAAGTTAAAAATATAATAGATAGAATAAGCTTAAGAAATCATATAATTGGTATTCATCCCTCATATTCAAGTTTTTGTAATATAAATCAACTTAGTGAAGAAAAAAAGAGGCTTGAAAACTATGTGGAGAATATTTATGAAGGTCGTCAGCATTATTTAAGATTGAAAATTCCTGAAACATGGCAGAATTGGGAAGATTGTAATCTGAAAATTGATAGCAGTGTAGGATTTTATAACCGTACAGGTTTTAGAGCAGGAATTTGTTTCGAATATCCTCTATTTAATATTGTCAAGAGGAAGAAACTTCAACTTAGAGAAAGACCTTTGATCGTAATGGATACAGCTTTACGAAAAGAATGTGGCTCGAAAGAAAAATCAATTGAAAAAGCAATAAAACATGCTGAGTATTGCAAGAAATATCAAGGAGATTTTGTAATATTGTGGCATAACAGTAATCTTAGTGTCAATGAGTGGGCAGGTTGGGATATGGTTTATAAACAAATTTTAGAGCAAATCTAGTGGAATATATTTTTGCATTATTTTATTTATCTGGTATTCTGAAAAGTTTTTTTATATACTTTCATATACCTATTCCTGTTGATTTAACTATTCTGGCTGCTGTATTAATGATAGTTAGTGTTGTTTTTCAATACTGCAGAGGAAAAATCCCATTACAATACGACAAAAGAAATCTGATAGCTTTTGTCTTTCTTTTGGTTTTTTATGTTTGGATATTAGTTACACTGTTTTATACTCCTTCAAAGTCATATTCTTATCAAAAAGCAGCATTATTTATTCCAAATATTCTTGCATTTGCTTATCCTCTAATATTGAAAAGGTTCAATATTGCAAAGTTTTTCAGGATAATATCTCTAGTTTTGCCTTTTATTAGTATTGTATTTATCTCAGTTTATCTTGATTATAGTAATTATACAGGGGCAAATAAGGATATGTATGAATCTGTTTTGGGTTTGTATCTTGTTTGCTCGACACTACTAGGCATAAATGTTTTGGTTATTGCATGTTCTAAAGAGAAAATCTTTAAATCTCCGGCTATTTCTACAGCTGTATTGGTTATGTCATTACTAATGATGTTGATTTTAGGTGCTAGAGGTCCATTATTGTTTTGTATGGTTCTATTATTAGCATATTGGATATTTGGTCTGAGTAAAACTATTTATAGCGGAAAGATTCTTATATCTGGCTTAAAGAAAATTATGTATGGTATTTTAATTCTTATAGTGTTTTCTGGAATGTTTTTATTCTTTGGTGAGGAGTTAGACTATTTGTTAGGCAGATCTTTAGTGAGATTTGAGCTTTTAATGCCTTCTGAAAGCGAAGGCGTTAGCAATATGGGCAATTCTGTAAATGTGCGAGTAGAACAGTTGAATTTTGGAATGGAGCTTATAACTGATAACTTAGGTGATTCAATGTTTGGATATGGATTAGGAAGTTTTGGTATTTTACATACTGGTAAAGACGGTAGGAGTTATCCCCATAATATATTTCTCGAAATTTGGATTGAGGCAGGCTTGATAGGTTTATTTCTATTTATCTGTTTCTTGTGGATGGTTTTTTCGAAAAACATAAATGGTTTTACATACATAAGTATTCTCGTTTTGTTATTTGTTTTAATGAATTCGCTTAAATCGAGTTCATTTATTGATATAAGGGTTTATTTTGCAATTTTTGGTATATATATGCTTAAGTCAAACGCTAAAGACAATTTCGTAAATATTCGAAATACCATTTTACAGCAATTCTAAGTCCATCGTGTACATCATACAAAGGTTTGTATCCCAAAAATCTTTTCGTTTTCTAATTATACCTTTACCGCAATTAGTTAATTACAGCCT
>JAQVEY010000399.1 GCA_028697515.1 Bacteroidales bacterium
GCTTTTCAATGCTGTCAATCTTTCCGTCGCCAAGAAGATTTTTAACTTGAGTTACAAACCAGTTATAGAATTGCTTCAGTTTATTAGAAGGCGCTTGATCAGTTTTAATGTAGCGGATCATATCTTCAGCGAGAATTTCTTCTGCTATTTGATTTTCTGTGTAGCCTTTAACATTAACGCCCTTGTAAGATCCTTTAGCTTGCGCGTCTTTTATTTTACCGGGATATCGGCGCTTAACTTCTTCGATGATAGCTTTCTGTTCGCTTTCTGTAAGCATTAAATCCATAAAAGCGTGGATTGCTTCGTGAGGGATAGTTGTCTTTTTTGGATTTTGGACAAATTCAATCATCGCTCGGGAGTATTTACCAAGAATAAGCTGGCCGCTTTCTGTGATGATAGCCCTTTTAGCGGTTACCGGGATATTTAATTCCTTTAAAAATGGGAAGCTTTCAGCAAGATCCTGTGCTTCTTTAGTTGGAATGTATTGCTGGCGGTCTAGAATTTTATCAAGCTTTTCTTTATTGGTTACCGCAAAAACATTATTGTCAGTTTCTGGCTGTGGGATAATAAAGCCGTCAAATTTTCCTTCTGTTCGGATAGCTTCGGCAAGATTTTTAGCGCCTTGAGAAGCGATAAATTCTTGCTGAGATTTAATTGTTTTAAACACTTTTAGATTAAAGTCAGAAGGTTTCACGCGCAACTGTTCTCCGCCGTAAGTCTGATCTGGTGTTTGTTTGAAAAATGCTGCTTCTCCGAAGACGCTATTTTTCCCGAATTGAAAACCTTCAGCTTGGATAACGCCCGGATCAATAGAAGTCTGATGATAAACTTCTGAAGGCATTTCAATCTCGTCCTTAGTAGAAATGACGCCCTTCTTAGCTTCAGCGAGAGCTTCCTCAATAATACGGGGAGTTTCTCCGATGTTTAATTTTGCCTGTTCGATAGCCTCTTGAACGATAGCAGGCTTTTCTTCTGTCTTGGCGTTATTAGCTAGTCCTTGAAATATTTCAAAAAATCTAACACTTTCTGATTTAGATAAATTAAATTTTTCTCCAATTTCAGCAAGCAGTTTGTTGGCTTGTTCTTGCGTTGCTGAGATCTTGCCTTCGAATGGGAAGGCAGCAAGATTTCCTTCTTCAATTATTTTAAGAGCGTCTTCTGCGGTTTTCTGTGAGATAACATAAGATCCTTCATCTAAAGATGAAGCGAATTCAGAAGCCTCTTTATTTGTTTCAAAATATTTATTACCTTCGTTTGTTTCAACTTGATAAAATTCGTCCGGGAGAGCAACTAATTCTTCTCGTTTTTTTCCACCTGGAGTTAAGCTTCCTTTTTCCATTAAATCTTTTACGCTGTTTCCGCCACCAAGCAAGAAGCCAGCGAAGGCTCCGTAACCGAAGTTTTCTAAAACGCCTTCATACCATTTATTACCAAGCGCTTGATTTTGGAAAAACTGCTGCATACCTTCTTGAAGACCTTCAAGCGGTGCATTCAAAACCATACGCTTAAATTCTCCCTTAATATGCTCATTAAAGAAGCCTAGACGATTGGTTACATAAAGAGCCAACATATTGGCCATAAAAACAGCGTTGGCTTTTGATTTGGCAAGCTCGATGTTTTCTCCCTTCTCGAGAGAGGCCTTATAAATATCTCCACTTTCTATTCCAGCTTCTAAAGCGGAGCTTGATAAGGAACCGACTTCAGCAGCTAAAAAGGCTAATTTTGGACTAAATTTTAATAAACCAACGCCGCTCATAACAGCGTTACCACCCATATAGAAAAAAGCAGTAGAAGCTAAAACATTATTTAAAGAGGTTAGAACCTTCTGGCTGCGGCTCATATCCTCGTAGCTTAAAAGAGCCGTGTCTTGCCAGGCCTTAGCTTTCTCAGAAATTGACTTCCCGGCGTCAACACCTTGCCACTCAAGAGAACTTCCGACGCCCTCGATCATTCCTAAACCAACACGGCCATAGCCTTCGATTAAAGCAGTAAAAGCAGAGCTGGCAATTTGCTGAGTTATTGGCAGATCAGTAAATAATATTTCCTTATCATCGCGCCTAATAACGCCATCATTTTGAATAGCTTCTCGAGTTACATCAAGATATCCAACTGTTTTTTCAAGTCCTTTCTGGACAGCTGGGCTTGTAAATATTTTTTCTTCAGTCTTTTTGGCAACATCTGATAGCACCGTTCCCATTTTAACAGGTTCTGGATCTAAGTTATTTTTACCGCCAACCATAAAAGCCGGCGTGGAGTTAGCCGTTACATTCATCATCTCGTTTCCTTTTTTAACGGCACCTGGAGTAAAAGAATTTATTTCATCTCCTCGGCCAGCTTCTATCAACCTTTTCTGTAATTCTTTATCAACTTTATTAGATAAAACATATCCTTGATAAGTTTCTTTGCGGTTGAAAATGTCTAATATTGCCATATTGATTTAATTTAATTTTTACCAAATTTTTTCATTCCACCAATTAACGATTTGATCTTTAATAGATCCTTTGTCTGGAGTGGTTGGCAGATTATTGACATTGGCTGATAAAGTATTTACAACGCCGGTTCTAATATCAGCTGGAATAGAGCCTAGATCGAAAGTTCCGTCTTTTTTCTTAGAAAGATTTAACCAGTAAAGAGCTGTTTGAAGATCCATAGTTGTATCAGTTGTGCCAGTTGTGCCAGATCCGGCGACCTTAGCTGTTCCGATATAAGTTTTATATGCTTCTTGCCCGGTTTTTTTGTCCATTCCGATAACATATGTTTTCCCGCTGGCGTCAGTAAATTGAACGACATTTAAGTTGTCATTTTCTCTAAGACCAGTTACGGTATTTCCAGCAATAGTCATTGAGCGGCCTTCTGGGATTTGAAGCGCAAGCTGATTAAGGGCAAGATCCTGGTTAAACGCGGTTCCTTGTTGTTGGATTTGAAGTTG
>JAQVEY010000400.1 GCA_028697515.1 Bacteroidales bacterium
AGTAATAGTAGCATCAACATCAGTGTCAACGTGAATATCAACATTGTCATTATCTGAACAGGCACCATTTGTAACCACATAACTGATTGTGTAATCACCTTCACCAATTGATGGGTCAAAAGTATCACCTGAAACACCTGTTCCAGACCAAACACCTCCGGCAGTTACAGCAGTAAGTGTAATCAAACCTTCAGATTCGCAGAATGGACCTGTGGTTGTAATTGTAGCATCAACATCTGTGTCAACAACCACAACAATATCGTCTGTACTTGTACAACTATTGATATCAGATACAACAACAGTATATGTTCCACCATCGGCAGGAACTGCTGCGAGAATATCCGGATTCTGAACAGACGGAACAGCTCCGTTAGGACCTGTCCATGTCCATGATGTTGCCTCTCCACCTGTTTCGGTAAGATGTATATCGTCTCCTTCACATATAGGAGAATTGCTTCCAAGAGTGATTATAGGATTTAGATTAACTGTAATGTCAACATTTCCTGAATTTGTACAACTATTTACGTCTGTAATAGTAACTGTATATGTACCGTTATGAGTTGCTGGAGTAATACCAGAAATAACAGGATTATGATCTGTTGAAATGTATAAATTCGGACCTTCCCAAGACCAATCTACAGCATCACCACCTGTTTCAGTTAAAGTCATTGAACCTCCGTCACATAATGGAGTGCTATTTCCGACAGTTACATCAGGTATTGGATAAACTGTTAGTAAATATGTTTTAACATTACTTGAGCAAGGAGGTCCTGCAGGGTTGTCAGTAGTAACAGTTATTGTTACAACACTTCCGGCATCAGCTGCATCAGGTGTATATGTAAATGAAAATGGTGATGCATTGATTGTAGTTTGATCAAGATCCCCATCTCCATTATGTACAAGAGTAACTTGTGTTGCAGTTCCACCGAAAGTATTTCCTGCGACAGTTTGAGGATCTAATCCACAAACCTCTCCTGTATGAGAAGAAAGTGTTAATGTAGTAGGAGTCGGGCAACCGCAGTCAAGATTATCTCCTGTTCCGATGCTGGTACAACCTGAAGTTATATCTTGTACTGTTACAGTATAAGACGCATTTAATAATGGACCAAAGATAGGACTAGCCTGATATATTCCGGTAATAGAGTATTCATAATCTGCTCCAACAGGTGAAGTTACAGTAATAATACCCTGATTTTCACCACCAGTACAATCAACAGAGGTAACAGGAATTGCAGGAGTTGCATTTACTGTTACATCAATATTATCATTATCGGAGCAAGCTCCATTTGTGATGTTGTATGTAATATTGTGAGTGCCGTCACCTGCAACACTTGGATTGAAATTGTTACCAACAACTCCTGTACCTGCCCATATTCCACCAGGTGTAACAGCTACTAGAGCCACAGGAGCATCAGCAGAGCAGAATGGACCAATAGGAGTGATTGTAGCGTCAACTTGACAGTCCACATGAATAACAATGTCATCATTATCCGAGCAAGCACCATTTACAACATCATATTGAATAGTCCAATCACCGCAATTTGCTGCAGCAGGGCTAAAAGTATCTGCAAAAATACCTGTTCCAGACCATGTTCCACCCGGTGTTGCAGCAGTTAGTGTTACTGGAGGATCAGTATCACAGAAAGGACCTGCAGGGGTAATTGTAGCATCTACATCAGTATCAACATGAATGGTTTCTGTATCAGAATCGGAGCAAGCTCCGTTAGAAATATCGTAAGTAATAACATTATCGCCGGCAGCACCTGTAGGGGTAAATTCACCTGTTGAGGCGTTAGTTATGCCTGTACCAGACCAAGTTCCACCTGCAGTTGCAGCAATAAGTGTAACAGGAGCATTGGTTTCGCAGTAAGGACCAGCAGGGGTAATTGTAGCATCTACATCAGTATCTACATGAATAGTTTCATCATCAGTATCTGAGCAAGCACCGTTTACAACATTATATGTAATAAGATTATCACCAGCAGCACCTGAAGGAGTGAATTCCCCGGTTGCAGGATTTGTTATTCCTGTACCAGACCATGTACCACCTGCAGAAGCAGCAACAAGTGTAACTGGAGCATCAGATATGCAGAAAGGACCTGCTGGAGTAATAGTAGCATCTACATCAGTATCTACATGAATAGTTTCATCATCAGTATCTGAACAAGCACCGTTAACTATATTGTAAGTAATAAGATTATCCCCGGGAGCACCTGTTGGAGTGAATTCGCCAGTTGCAGGATTTGTTATTCCTGTCCCTGACCATGTTCCACCTGCAGAAGCAGCAACCAGAGTAACAGGAGCGTCAGATTCGCAGAAAGGCCCTGCAGTGGTAATTGTAGCATCTACTTGCGTATCAACATGAATAGTTTCAGTATCGGAATCGGAGCAAGATCCGTTAGTAATTTGGTAAGTAATCACATTATCACCAGCAGCCCCTGTTGGAGTGAATTCGCCTGTTGCTGGGTCTGTTATGCCTGTTCCTGACCATGTTCCACCTGCAGAAGCAGCAACAAGAGTAACAGGAGCATCTGTTTCACAAAATGGTCCTGCTGCAGAGAAAGTTGCATCAACAGCAGCGTCAATTTTAATAGTCAATCCATCAGAATTTGTACAACCATGGGCATTGGTTACCGTAACTGAATAAAAGCCGTTTGCAGCTATACCTGCAGGACTAATAACAGGGTTTTGATCAGTTGATGTAAAGCTATCAGGACCTTCCCAAGACCATGACACTGCATCTCCACCTGTTTCAGTCAGTAGTAAATCTTCACCTTCACAAATTGAACCACCTCCAGCAATAGCATCGGGAACAGAAGCATAAAGAGCATAAGGTATTTGTGAAAAATCATTCCATGCTAAAGCAGTAGCTTTATACAATGGAACGCCTGAAGCAGTATTACTACCTGCAATGATTTCCCAT
>JAQVEY010000401.1 GCA_028697515.1 Bacteroidales bacterium
AGCTTCCCACTGAGGTTCACCATTAAGTGCACCCAAAGCAGAACCTCTAATAACTGGACAATTTTCACCGTCAAATTTATAGAAGGTTAACAATTCGCGTACTTCCATTTCAACTAACTCTAACAATTCCTCATCGTCAACCAAGTCAACTTTATTAAGGAAAACAACAATTCTTGGAACGTTTACCTGACGAGCTAACAAGATATGTTCGCGAGTCTGTGGCATTGGACCATCTGTTGCAGCAACTACGATAATTGCACCATCCATCTGAGCAGCACCTGTTACCATATTTTTTACATAGTCAGCGTGACCCGGACAGTCAACATGAGCATAGTGACGTGTTGCAGTCTGATACTCAACGTGTGCAGTGTTGATTGTTATGCCTCTTTCTTTTTCTTCAGGAGCATTGTCAATAGCGTCAAAGCTTATAATAGCTGATAAACCTTTTTTTGCTAATACCGTAGTAATAGCAGACGTTAAAGTGGTCTTTCCATGGTCAACGTGACCAATGGTACCAATATTTACGTGCGGTTTCGACCTGTCATATTTTTCTTTAGCCATGGCTTAAAAAATTAATATTAATAATTAAACATATTTAAATTCACTTCATTTATTACAAACCGAGCCAATGATGGGAATTGGACCCATGACCTCTTCCTTACCAAGGAAGTGCTCTACCCCTGAGCTACATTGGCACCTTTGAGCGGGAAACGAGACTCGAACTCGCGACCCTCAGCTTGGAAGGCTGATGCTCTACCAACTGAGCTATTCCCGCAATTTTTTTGTGGGGGGAGAAGGATTCGAACCTCCGAAGTCGTACGACAACAGATTTACAGTCTGCTCCAGTTGGCCACTTTGGTATCCCCCCAACCTATATTAAATTGAGCCGATGGACGGACTCGAACCGCCGACCGGCTGATTACAAATCAGCTGCTCTACCAACTGAGCTACATCGGCCAAAATAAAAAATTCACACATTTAAAGAACCTATTTTTCCTTTATAAAAAGGACTGCAAATGTATGAATTATTTATTATTAACCAAAAAAAATATGTAAGTTTTTTCTTTTTTTTTTAATTACGTTTTTTTTCTTTAAACTTTTTAAGCTGTCGACGTAACGCACCCGTTGCTAAATCAATCGATTCTTCGAATGTTTTGGATTGTTTTTTTGCAAAAATATCTGTGCCATGCGGGATATCAATTCTAATTTCTGCTGTTTTATTGTCATTTGAATCGGAATTATCTATCCTTAAAATTACTTCCGCACTTAAAATATCGTCAGCAACTTGAATTAATTTACCAACTTTCGATTCTACATAGTTAATCAATTTCTTATCTGCGTCAAAACGCACTGATTGAATTTTAATGTTCATAACTTTTCCTTTCTTTTATGCTCTTGGATGAGCTCGTTTGTAAATATTTTTAATTTTCTCAAATGAATTATGTGTATAAATTTGAGTTGCTGCAAGACCAGCATGCCCCAACAACTCCTTTATTACATTAAGATCTGCACCATTATTTAACATATGTGTCGCAAATGTATGCCGCAATACATGCGGAGATTTTTTGTCAATTCCGGTAACTAATCCAAGATAGTAAACTATTTTCCTATAAACAAAATTACCGTACATTTTATTGCCTTTATCTGTAACAAATAAATAAGAATTTTTATCAACACTAAATCCTGATTCATTTTTTAGCTGACAATATTTATTATATATATTAATGGTATAAAAATTTAACGGAATTATTCTTTCCTTTTTTCTTTTTCCAAAAACCTTCACATTTTCTCCAGACAAATTTATGTCTCCATGCTTTAATTCGATAAGTTCCGATAAACGCATTCCGGTATTATAGAACATCTCAATAATAAATTTATCACGAAGTCCTGAAAAATCATTACTAAAAAACTCAATGCTATCTAACTTGTTCATTTGAGCCACCTGAATGAATTCGGGCAATCTACGTTTATTTTTCGGACTTATTATCTTCTCAAATGGGTCTTTAAAAACAATCCCTTCTTTTTTTAAGAATCTTATATATGACTTTATTGATGACAACTTACGATTAATAGTTACTGAAGTACAACCAGAATTATTTAGATTTATCATCCATTTCCTGATTAAATTAAAATCAGGAATTAAAGCCTTATCAAGGTTTTTAGATTCAGATTCGGACAAAACAAAATTACGAAACTGTATTAAATCAGTTTCGTATGATTTTATTGTATGTTCAGAATATCTTTTTTCGTAGCTGAGGTATTTAATAAAGACTTCAATATTCATATTAATCTACACAATCTTCAAATATGTATTATAATACGAACTTTGAACTTAATAGTTACAAAACCTTAGAAGATTTATTATAAATTTTCTTGAGTACGTTGCAGTTCTTGAACGTAAACAGCATGAAGTTTTTGCTGGCGCTTTGTAATTGATGGTTTTTCAAATGCCTGACGATTTCTTAATTCTTTGACAACTCCTGTTTTTTCAAATTTTCTTTTGAAACGTTTTAATGCTCTGTCAATGTTTTCGCCTTCTTTTACCGGTACAATAATCATTCTCTATTAATTTTATATTTTACTTATTATTTACCCCTACTTCATCATTTTCAGGGCTGCAAAAATACACATTATTACTTATCTGACAAATTTTTTTTTATATTTTTTATTTTTCTTCGTATCTGTAAATAGTTAAGACACTATTTAAAAGTATTTATGCTAATTTTGCACAAAAATAGAATTTATGACATTAATAAAATCAATTTCGGGAATAAGAGGAACAATAGGTGGAAGTGCAGGCGAAAACCTTAGTCCGTTTGATATCGTAAAATATACCTCAGCTTATGCACATTGGCTCAATGAAAACCTTACGGATTCAAAAAAAGTTGTTGTAGGTAGAGATGCACGCCCTTCG
>JAQVEY010000026.1 GCA_028697515.1 Bacteroidales bacterium
AAAAGCGGTTATACAGCTTCGAAATGTAAAAGAAGCTGTCGAAATTGAAGAAATTGAAAAAGCCTGTAATATAGGCTATTTAATGCATACTACTGCAATGAAAATGGCTAAAGCAGGAGTTGTTGAGAGAGAAATTGCAGGAGTAATCGAAGGAATAAGTATTGCTCACGGTGCAGTTCCATCCTTCCCTGTAATTCTAACCAAAAACGGACAAACCCTGCACAATCACTGTCATGATAATGTATTGCAAAATGGAGATTTAATGCTTACTGACGCAGGTGCGCAAACCACCAGGTTTTATGCTTCTGATAATACTCGTACTGTTCCGGTGGGTGGTAAATTTTCTGCTAAGCAGAAAGAGATATATCAAATTGTGCTAAATGCAATAAATGGCAGTATCAAGTTAATGAAACCCGGAATTAAGTATTTTGATGTTCATCTAGCAGCCTGCGAAATCATTGCAAGTGGGTTAAAAGATCTTGAAATCATGAAAGGCGACTGTAAAGAAGCAGTAAAACATGGTGCGCACGCCTTGTTTATGCCTCACGGGTTAGGACACATGATGGGTCTTGATGTTCACGATATGGAGGATTTAGGTCAGATATATGTTGGATATGATGATACAACCAGACCAAGTAATATTTTTGGAACAGCTTTTCTGAGAATGGGTAGAGAACTCAAAAAGGGCTATGTGTTGACTAATGAACCGGGAATTTATTTTATTCCCGAATTAATTGATTTGTGGAAAAAAGATAAAAAATTCGTAGATTACATAAACTATGAAAAAGTTGAACAATATCGTAGCTTTGGTGGAATACGCCTTGAAGATGATATTTTAATCACCGATAAGGGTTCAAGAATTCTTGGAGAAAAACGTATTCCAATATCTATCCAAGAAATTGAGGATTTTATGAAATAGGGAAAATTTGATTTTTTAACTATGCTACTTATTTATACACCAAAATTAACTCGAAGATTTGAGTATGCTGTGGAAGTTTGTTTTAAACATGCTTATAAGCTTGACTATAGTATAACAACAGACATTAATGAATTTGAAAAATCGGCAGACCCATGTTTGTGGTATGCCTCAAAAAAAGTGTCAACCAAGCCCGGTATTATTGCTGATGCTGTAATGATTGATGAAAAATTGATGATTGCATCTCCCGGAAGGACAATGATAAATGATATAACCGTTTTGTTTCCCACTGAATCATATTTGCTGCCCAAGTTCGATTTGTTCGCTGCTGCATTTTGGCATGTGACAAGGATGGAAGAGTATAGTCATTTTGCTAAAAATGCTTTAAACAGATTTACGTCTGACATGAGTATTGCTCGCAAAACTGGAATTTTACAAAAGCCTATTATTAATATTTGGGTAGAGATTTTTTTAAGTGAGTTGAAGTTATTATACCCTGATATAGCTTTTGAAAAGCCGACATTTAAATATATTCCAACTATTGATGTTGATAGCGTTTATATGTACAAATCAAAAGGCATATTCCGAACACTTGGAGGAGTTGTTCGTGATTTATTGAAAAAGGATTTTCTGGGAGTTAAAAAGAGATATAAAGTAATTATAGGAAAAGAAAAGGATCCATGGTTTTGTTTTGATGAGATAAATAATTTGCATAATAAGTATAAACTTTCGGCTTACTATTTCTTTTTGTTAGGAAGATTTGGTAATCTTGACAGGAATATTTCACCATCAAGACAAAGTGTTAAAATACTTATAAGAGAACTGATTAAGAATTATACTGTAGGTATTCATAACTCTTACAGAGGAAATAGTAAATCGAAAGTTTGGAGTAAAGAATTGAGAATTCTAAAAAAGATAACAAAACAAGATATTTTTTCATCGCGACAGCATTATTTATTTGTAAGGTTTCCATCTACTTATGAAGATTTGATTAAAATGGGGATTAAGCGCGATTTTTCAATGGTTTATCCAGATATGCCGGGATTTAGAATGGGTATTACTGTGCCTGTACCGTTTTTTAATCTGAAAACAAATACTAAAACCGACTTATGGTTATATCCAACAATGATAATGGATGTAGGTCTTACAAAATATCAGAATCTAAGTTTTAAAGATGCCGAAGAACAGTGTAGTAACATTATAAATTACACAAAACAGTATGGCGGGATATTAATAACACTTTGGCATAATGAATCCTTGTCCAATTATGGTAAATGGGAGGGCTGGATAAAAGTGTATGAATCTATCCTAAAAAAAGCATCTGAGGAGTAGGATAAAACTAGAGTAACTCAATTAATCTAGTAAATATTTTTGTCATTTTTGTTTCGGCTGCAGAAGCAACTTTTTGGACTTCTTCGTGAGTAACTTCAACAATTTTTCCCGGAACACCAAGATCTGTAATTATTGACATTGCAAAGCATGGAATACCCATTTGACGGGCAGCGATTACTTCGGGTACTGTTGACATTCCAACAGTATCAGATCCAATAATTCTGAAATACTTATATTCTGAAGGGGTTTCAAATGTTGGGCCTGTTGTCGCAGTATATACTCCTTCCTGAACTTTGATATTAAATTCTTTTGCAATTGCTTTGGCTCTTATCACAAGATTTTTATCGTAAGCATCGCTCATATCTGGAAATCTTGGGCCAAATTCGGGATTATGCTTACCAATTAAAGGATTTGGAAGAAGATTAATATGATCAGTAATTATCATTAAATCTCCAATTTCGAAATCAGGATTTACTCCTCCACTGGCATTTGAAACAAATAGATATTTAATACCTAAAGATTTCATTACTCTTACCGGAAAAATAACTTGAGACATAGGGTAGCCTTCATAAAAATGAAATCGTCCTTGCATGGCAAGAACATTTTTCCCTCCCAATTTTCCAAAAATGAGTTTTCCACTATGTCCTTCGACTGTCGAAACCGGGAAATTCGGTATTTCATTATAGGGGATACTTACATCAATTTTAATGTCCCGTACCAAGCCACCAAGTCCTGTACCTAAAATTATTCCTATTTCAGGATAATCCTGAATATGAGTTTCTATATAATTTACTGTATCTTTTATTGTTTCTGACATAACTGAATATTTGGTTATCAAATTGTTTTCTTTCTTCTTCGCTACAAATTAATTCTACTTCGATTGGTATGCAATATACAGCTTTTTTTATTTCTTCATCAAAAAAATCAATGCTTTTTAGACGTACTGCATCTTTTTCTGTAACTACTATTACTTTTTTTGATTTAAGCGTTTTGTAAATATCCTGAATTTTCATTATGTCTTTTTGTGTATAGTTATAATGATCTGGGTATTTAATATGTCTTAAACTAGCAGAGTTAGTTTCAATATAGTCTGCAAAATCACTCGATCTGGCAATTCCGGTAAATGCAAGCACATTGTAGTCTTTTAATTCTGATATTTTTATTTCATTTCCTTCATTACTAAAAACAGGTCTTAAATCGTGATATTTTAGTGTAGAAAAAAACAAATATTGATATGGCATGATATCGACTTCTTGTGATAAAATACGTCTTTCGATTGGTTTGAGATTTGCTGGACATTTACTGAAAATTACTATATGTGCTCTGTGGCTCGCAGAGCGAGGCTCTCTAAGTCTTCCCAAAGGTAAAAGGAAATCCTTTGCAATGGGATGATGATAATTATTTAATAAAATTGACAATCCTGGACTTATTCTTCTATGTTGAAAAGCGTCATCGAGAATAATTAGATTTAAATCTGGGTATAACTCCAATAGTTTATCAACTCCTGCAGTTCTACTTTCACAAACTGATACTATTACATCCGGAAATTTTTGTTTTATTTGTAAGGGTTCGTCTCCAGCATCATAATGAGAATCTGCTTGTTCAACAATTCTAAAGCCTTTCGTTTTTCTCTTATACCCACGACTAAGTATTGCTACAGAATATTCTTTTTTAAGCATTTTTAAAATAAATTCGGTATGTGGGGTTTTTCCAGTTCCGCCAACACTAATATTTCCGATAGAAATTATCGGAAGTTTATATTCTTTGGTTTTAAGGATTTTATTGTCAAAACAGAAATTTCTTATAGAAATTGCAATTCTATAAATAATAACCAGTGGAGATAATAATATAAACAATATTAGATTTGGACTATCCTTCATTAGTATTTTAAAATTTCAATATAAATATATTGCATTCTTCGCAAAATACAAATTATTGCTATAAAAACTCTGTTATTTTTATGAATATTATACATTCAGCCTTTGTTTTATTGTTTATATAGAGTATTTTTGTATGGAATCAAATTTTAGAATCAATTTTTTTAACAAATAAGAGAAATCATGTTATTGTCGGATTATGTAAACAAAGTTAAAGAGTTTTTTGAGAAGTACCAAAATCCTGTGGAAGCCGAGGCAATGTCTGCCTATATGAAAAATAATTTCCCTTTTTTAGGAATATTAGCACCAAAAAGGAAAGAATTATTTAAGGTATTTTTTAATACTTTTCCTGTTCCTGATTATGATGAAACAAAGATGCTGGTTAAGGAGTTGTTCAATCTGCCTGAAAGAGAATATCATTATTTTGCATTACAATTGATAATTAAGCATAAACGTAAATGGTCTCCAACTGATATTGTTTATTTTGAAAGTCTTATTTTAACTAAATCGTGGTGGGATACTGTGGATATTATTAGCAGTAAAATAGTTGCCGCCTTTTTTATTAAGTATCCTAACCTTACAGTTGCAATAACAGATTCGTGGAGTCAGTCGAGAAACATTTGGCTAAAAAGAGTTTCAATAATTTATCAGTTATCCTATAAGAAAAAAACTAATACTGAAATTTTGGCCAGACACATACTTGAAAATGCTTCTCATAACGATTTTTTCGTGCAGAAAGCTATTGGATGGGCATTAAGAGTTTATTCCAAAACTAATTATAAATGGGTTCTTGATTTTATTATTCAAAACACAACCCTAAAAACTCTCAGCAAGCGAGAAGCAATAAAATGGATGGATAATAAAGGCTTGATATCTTAGATTATGAAAAGTCTAATTACCATACTTTGTTTTTCTTGTTTAATTTCGACATTAAGTTTTTCTCAGGAATACGATTTTTATAAGCATTCGTATAGATTTAGTAAGGCTTCGGATCATGAAAATGACTCAAGATTGATGCATTATGATATAGGTTTTTATTTTTTAAATCTAGAAATGACTAACACAAGTGTTTATTTATCTGGAAGCACAAGAATTGATTTAGATTTATTGCCTGAGTATAATAATGAACTTGTATTTGATTTTAAATCTGGTATGACTGTTGACTCAATTAAAATAAATGGACTAATTAGCACTTTTTCACATTCTGATGATAAAATAATTATTAATTATAATCATACGGTAGATTTTAATGATAATTACATGGTTTCTGCTGAAGTCTTTTATCATGGATCGCCCTCAGATGGTATGTTTAATGATTCAGATTGGTATAGTACTCAGACCTACCAATTTACATATTCTTTATCGGAACCTTATTCGGCAAAATATTGGTTTCCATGTAAACAAGTTCTTTCCGACAAAGCTGATTCAGTATATTTTTATATTACTATTCCCGAAACCTTAAAAGCTGGTTCAAATGGAGTGTTGGTTAATGAAGTAAATGTAGTCGGAGGTAAAAAGAGATTAGAATGGCAGTCTTCTTATCCTATTAATTATTATCTGATTTCAGTAGCGGTTGGAAAATATCAGGATTATTCATTTTATGCAGAAATTCCAAATTACTCGACTCAAATTCTTGTACAGAATTATATTCCTGATAATGAGACCTATTTGAATGAAAACACATATTATATCGATAATACTTCTAATATGCTTCGGCTATTGAGCGATAAATTTGGCTTATATCCTTTTGCAGAAGAGAAATTCGGACATTGTATTGTGCCTTTAAATGGGGGCATGGAGCATCAAACCATGACGACTTTGGGAAATTTTAGCTTCAGATTGGTCGTTCATGAGTTAGGACATTCGTGGTTTGGTGATTATTTAACCTGTGGTAATTGGCAGGATATATGGATAAACGAAGGATTTGCAAGTTATACAGAATATATAGGTTTGAAAAATATTCAAGGAGACTATTATGCAAATGCTTGGCTTGAAGAATGTCAAACTCTAGCAAAAGAGGCCACTACAGGATCGGTTTATGTACCTTTCGAAGAATTAAGTAGTGTTAATAGGATTTTTGATTACCGATTAAGTTACCGTAAGGGTGCATACTTATTGCACATGATAAGATATATAATTGATAACGATGATTTGTTTTTTGCTAGTTTACGTGAATATTTGAGTATTTATGGCAATTCAACTGCAATTGGTGAAGATTTTAGAGAAGTTATTGAAACTGAGACAGGGATTGATTTTGATTCTTTTTTTCAACAATGGTATTATGGAGAAGGCTATCCTATTTACTCTGTTACTTGGTGGCAAGCAGATAATATTTTAAATATTGAAATGACTCAAACAACAACAGCTGATGATGTTACACCATTATTTACTGTTCCAATGGAATTCGAAATATTGTATGAGGATGAAACTGGATTTATTACTCGAGAACTTGTAGAATCGAATTATTGTACTTATCAAATACCAGTTAGCGGGCTAGTTACCGATGTTGTTGTAAATCCAAATCTTTCTGTTCTTGCCGATGTGTCGTCGGTCCATTCTGAACTTGTTAGTAGTTTTACTGATTTAGCTAAAGTTTTCCCAAATCCTTCAAATGGCAACATTAATATTTATACGGAAAAGGCTGGTAATTATATAGTTATGTTATATAATGCTGAAGGTAAAATAATACTCGAATCTGAATTTAAAGGTAATTCAAGCTTTTTGGACATTAGCGAATTTAGTAATGGGATTTATTATTTAAAACTTATAGGAATCGAAAAGACCTCAATCAGTAAAATAATTCTGTCAAAATAGAGATTAATTTATTTCTTCTATTTCCAATATGTCAAAACGACTTAACTCAAGCCAGTATTTTAAAATTGAAATTTCACGAAGTTTAATCCAATACATTTCACTTTCTATCCCATGAGCTTTAACAAGTTGTAACACATCATTTTCAGCTTCATTTACGATTTCCTGTTTTATGTTAAACAATATTTTTCTGCCATTATATTTTACCAATACTGCCGGTTTTATAGGCATTACAGTATCTACTGAAATTGTTCCATAACCAATAGTTGAACCTGTTCCTACCTGTAGGCCGTCATTAAAACAACTAATAGGAGGAATAAATCCAGCATAGGAAATCAATTCTATTTCATCCAATCCTGCATGAAGATATTCCATAATTCTTAAACCAGTTTTTGCTCCTAGTATTGAATAAATTCCCATGTGTGAATGGATTTCTGATGTCAATGCTGCAATTTTGAATTCCGTATATCCATGTTTTTCAATTAAAAGTTTAGAAACATTATCAATATCAGTTTTCAACATAAATCCTGCTATAGGGATTTCATTAAAAACAACTCCTTCATCAGGTTTGTCACTGTTAAGAATTGCGGTAACTAAAATATCAGGTAAGCTTGTCGGCTTTAGTGTAATTTTATGTGTGAAATCAGAAATAATATCTTCTTGAAACATGTTTGGATAGAGAAGATATAGCGTTGAAAGTTCATCCCAATAGTATGAAGAGTGTTTTGTCTGAACGGCAAAAAATTCGGATAGTGTTTTCGCGTAAACAGAATTTATTTGATTACAGAAAAGTAAAAAATCTTCTTCATAAACTTGACCTGAGCCTGAGATGATTTTTAAAGGAATTTTATTCGTAATAATGTATTCGTATGCTTTAATGTTTTGTTTATAATTATACCCATCTGGGTTATCAGAAAAGTTACAGTACCAAAGAATAGTTTCGATTTTTATCGCATTTTCCGGATATTTTTCAATCAATTCTGCAATATTTGATAGTGGTCCCAAAGCAATAATTATTGTCCTAGCTTTTTCGTTCTTAATTGAAAAATCAAGTAATTCAATTGCTGATGGCCTTGGTTGAATAATAATATCATTAAACATTTTCTCCCAAAATGACAAGGCGTGTTTTGAATATTGTTTTGAAGCGTCAAAATTTGATCCGAAGCCAATTGGAATGCCTTCATGGTGATAGATTTTCAATAATCTAGAAATGTATTCTGCTCCAATTTGAGGATCTAAAACTCCATCAACTGTTGAAATGCAATTAATATTAAAGTCTTTTGATGCACAAAAGTATGTAATAGCGCGGAAATCATCAATTCCAGCATCTGTATCTATCACAATATTGTATTTTGCTCTCTTATGTGCATACAAGTTGTTTGATTGCGATAAGATAAGTGCAAATAATATTATTAAAACTAACTCTTTCATTAAACTTAGTTAGGTTTGAAATAAAAATCATTTTGATAGGTATTAACGATTTCGGGCGTTGCTAGTTCCAAATGATTGCCTTTTAAATAATTGACAGAATATCCCAAATCTGTAATTGTTTTAATAACCTTTAGCCTATTTTCCGCACCGCTTAATTCACTTTGTATTAGAGGCTTGTGTTTTCTTATGGTTTCTATCATATTTTCAACAACAATGCTTTCATATCCCTCGACATCAATTTTGATGAAATCTATTTTCTGTATTTCAGAAAATAAATTTTCGGGGTTTTTCATTTCAACAGTAAATGTTTTATTAAAACCCGAGTCATTTTTAGTGATAATCTTTGTCATTCCATGATGCAAAATTCCGTTAATCATTGGCGTACCCATTTCAACATGAGAATCTTTTTCGCCTAAAGCAAAAGGAAACAGAGTTAAATTTTTAAACTTGGTTTTTGAAGTGTTTTTCTCCCATATTTTGCAAAATAGAGGTACGGGTTCAATAGCATATATTTTGCCAGTAGGACCCGAATATTTGGACAAAAAATACGAATAATAACCCATATTTGCACCAATGTCAATGCAATTGTATCCCAAGTTAATAATATTTTTAAGATAATGCAATTCCGGATATTTTGATTTACCCCAACCCATATTTATAAGCTTGATGTAAATGGAACTGATTATTCGCAAATACGATTTAACTCCTAACAACTTTAATAATATAATTCTTACTAGTCGCAGCATTTATTTTATTTCTTCAAAATCAACATAATCGCCTTTAATATCTTCCGTTTTTTCAATATTTTGATTTTCAGGTACATAGTCTATATTTATTGAACCTTGCTTTTTCTGTTTTGGTGAGTCCTCAAACTGTACATTCATTTTTTTTGCAAATCTTCTGACCATTTTTTTAAGAAGCCAAGGAAGGATAACTCGTAAAAACAAGTATCCCAGCAGATAAGTTATAACAACTATTAATAAAAATTTTAAAAACCACATATTATAGAAATAGCATTGAAAAATACACTACAAAAAATCCTAAGGCATAACCCACATAAACTTGAGCTTGGGAATGCCTTTTTAAGTACAACCTAGATGATGCAACCACACCTGAAGCAAGAATGACAATAAATCCAATTAATAACATTGACAAATCTTTTTGATTGGCGAGATAAAAAACAAAACCTAGAAGACCTCCCATACCTGCACAATGTAAACTAATTTTCCAAAAGATTGTAATTGCAGAAGTTATAAGTACGGAGATTAGGGATGAGAGTATAATATTTAATAAAATTGGAGGCATTTGTACCCGACTCATAAAATACCACGAAAGTGCATACATTATGGCAACCGTCATCAAGGGTAGTAATCTTTCCTTTTTATTGTCAATTTCTAATTTAGAGATTATTCCGAGATAATAAAACACTGGGATAAATAAAGCTGGTAAAACAAAAGTAAGAATGATATAGATTGAATAAATAGTATTTCTTAATTCTGCATTTACAACACTCAGGTAATGACCAGAATTAAATACTATTAGTACTGCAAAACTTGCCATCAGTAGTGGGTGAAATGCATAACTTATTGCTCTCGCTAAATAATTAAAAATAAGATCTTTTTGCATTACAATTCCTTTCTCAGACGTGCAACAGGGATATCAAGTTGTTCGCGATATTTTGCAACAGTACGTCTGGCAATCTGATAACCTTTCGAATTTAAAATTTCAGCAAGTTTATCATCAGTTAGTGGTTTTGATTTATTCTCAGCACCAATACATTCTTTTAGTATTTGCTTAATTTCTCGAGTCGAAACCTCTTCTCCAGATTCCGTTTGCATACCTTCACTAAAGAAATATTTTAATGAATAATTGCCGTATGGAGTAGAAACATATTTGGAGTTAGCAACTCTCGAAATAGTCGAAATATCTAAACCAGTAACCTCAGCAATATCTTTAAGAATCATTGGCTTAAGGTTTGTTTCGTCGCCTGAAAGAAAAAATCCTTTCTGAAACTCTGCAATTGCATTCATTGTAAATAACAAAGTGTTCTGTCGCTGAACAATAGCATCTATAAACCATTTAGCAGAATCAATTTTCTGCTTTATAAAAACGACTGCGTCTTTATTACTACGCCCCGAATTTTTAGCTGAAGCATACTCATCGAGCATTTGAGCAAAACTTTTATTTATTTTTAGCTCGGGAGCATTTCGGGAATTTAAAGAAATTTCAATTTTGTTGCTCTGAATATCAAGAATAAAATCAGGAACAATAGCTTGTATTGATCTTGTCTGTGGTTCGCCAAATGAACTACCAGGTTTTGGGTTGAGCTTTAGAATTACATCAACAGCAGATTTTAACTCAATATCATTTAATGAACATTTTGACATAATCTTAGGATAATGTTTTTTTGTAAATTCGTCAAAGCATTCCAAAAGTATTTTTTTTGCTGTTTTTACATTTTCGTTTTGGTTTTCTTTTCTTTCAAGTTGTAAAATGAGGCACTCCTGTAATGATTGTGCTCCAATTCCGGCAGGGTCTAGTTCTTTTACTATTTCCAGAACATTTTGCAACTCCTCAACACTAGTGCTTAAATTTTGCGAAAAAGCAATATCGTCGACTACAGCATCCAATTCTCGTCTAAGATATCCATCATCATCAATATTACCAATAAGATAAACAGCTAATAATTTTTCGCGATCTGTAAGTTCTTTCATCATTAACTGTTCAGATAGATGCTCATGGAAAGATTTTGCTGCTGAATAAGGGATTTCTTTATGTTCGTCGTCTTTGGAGGTATTGTTGGTTGTTAATTTATATGCAGGAGTATCATCATCATCTTCCATATAATCTTCAAGAGAAAATTCGTCGTCATCTTTTGTATCATCGTTTTCGTTTTCATCCTGATCAACATCAGATAACACATCCTCATCATCATCTTGACCTTCATCAAGGGCAGGATTTTCTTCTAACTCCTTTTTAATTCTTTGTTCCAGCTGAAGTGTAGGGAGTTCGAGCAACTTAATCATTTGTATCTGTTGCGGAGACAATTTCTGTAATAACTTCTGCTGTAAACTTTGTTTTAACATATTAAAATTTGCTACAATTCAAAAATACAAAAAATTTAAATAAGTATGACAAATTAAAACTCTGCATTTTTTGGTGTTCTTGGAAATGGGATTACATCACGAATATTCGACATGCCAGTAATAAAAAGCATAAGTCTTTCGAAACCTAGACCGTATCCGCTATGTGGCACTGAACCAAACTTACGTGTTTCGAGATACCACCACATTTCTTTTTCGGGGATATGCAGTTCCTGAATGCGACTTAAAAGTTTATTATAATCTTCTTCCCTTTGAGAACCACCAATAATCTCACCTATTTGAGGAAACAAAACATCCATGGCCCTTACTGTTGTTCCATCTTCATTTTGTTTCATGTAAAATGCTTTGATTTCTTTTGGATAGTTTGTAAGTATAACAGGCTTTTTAAAGTGTTTTTCAACAAGATATCTTTCATGTTCGCTCTGTAGGTCGGTTCCCCAAGTGTTGACTGGATATGCAAACTGACCTTTTTTATTTGCATTTGAGTTTTTTAAGATATCAATTGCTTCGGTATAAGTGAGTCTTTCAAATTTGTTATTGACCACAAAATCGAGTCTTTCAATCAGACTCATGTCATCTCTTTCGTTTTGTGGTTTTTGTTTTTGCTCTTCTTCACGGCGTCTGCTTAGAAATTCAAGATCTTCGTGACAGTTTTCCAATGCGTATTTAACCAAATATTGCAACATTTCTTCGGCAAGATCCATATTGTCGTTGATATCATAAAAAGCCATTTCGGGTTCTATCATCCAAAACTCTGCTAAATGTCGTGCAGTATTCGAATTTTCGGCCCTAAATGTAGGACCAAAAGTATATATTTCCGAAAGTGCCATTGCTGCAAGTTCTCCTTCGAGCTGTCCCGAAACAGTAAGGTTTGTCATTTTACCAAAAAAATCTTGAGTATAATCAATTTTACCGTCTTCAGTTTTTGGTAGATTTAGTGGATCGAGAGTTGTTACCTGAAACATTTCTCCCGCACCTTCGGCATCGGAACCTGTAATTATCGGAGTATGAATATTGCAAAATCCCTTGTCATTAAAGAATTTATGAATAGCAAATGTCA
>JAQVEY010000402.1 GCA_028697515.1 Bacteroidales bacterium
TTGTCGAATTCAAAATATGAAAATGAAATTCGGGACGTAAATAATCTTTTTGACATTCATATGATTACCGATCAAGACATTGTGCAAAAAAACAGTTATGCGGTTATGATAGACTCTTTATATAATAATGCTAAGCTAATCAAATCCATCTGATATGTGTAAAGCTATTCATATAAGTGACTTGCATGGAAATAAAGAAAAGTATAATAAACTATTCGATTATATACGAAATAATTTGCCTGAGATTGTTTTCATAGGAGGCGATATATATCCATCGTTTAAAAGTATTAGAAATTCAAATGATGATTTCTTCGAAGATTTTTTTGTATTCAACTTTGAAATCTTGAAAAGCGAGCTTAAAGATAATTATCCATTTATTTGTGTCATTTTAGGAAACGACGATCCTGCAACTGAAGAAGAGAGATTTAAAAAGCAAGAATATCAAGATTTATGGCATTATTTAAATTGCGAAAAGATAAGATATAATAAATATACAATTTATGGTTACCCATTTGTGCCACCAACTCCTTTTTTATATAAAGATTGGGAATTATATGACGTTTCAAGGTATGTAGATCCAGGCTGCCTACATCCGATTGAGGGCAAAAGAGAAATTAACCCAGGAAGAGATATTGAATTTGCTACAATAAAGAAGGATTTGGAAAATCTAACAGCTAATGATGATATGATAAATGCAGTTTTTCTTTTTCATTCTCCACCATATAATACAAATCTTGACAGAGCTGCACTTGACAATAGATTCTTTGAACATGTTCCATTAGATGTTCATGTTGGTAGTATAGCCATCAGAGAATTTATTGAATCACAACAACCATTGCTTACTCTTCACGGACATATCCACGAATCTACTACATTAACAGGTAATTGGAAAGAGATTATTGGTAGGACGCAATGTTTTAATGCTGCTACTGAACAAAATAATCTGTCGCTTATAGAATTTGATCTTGAGAACTTAAATAAGGCAAAACGAAAAATATTTTAAAACTATGGAATCATCACCTATACTTAACCAAGATTTATATGAGTTTAATGAAATAAACTTTCAGGATACAGAATTTGATCAATTAATGAAAAAACGTATTCTCAAAGTTCTGTTGATTTGTAATAATTATGATAATTTCATGCTTGAGGAGGATGGAAGAATTGATGAACAGATATTTAATGAGTATATGACTCTTGGCTTGCGTTATCCTCCAATGTTCATAAGAGTAGATTCTGTAGAAAAAGCTTTTGTACAATTAAAAAATAAAGATATTGACTTGGTAATAACCATGCTAAATATTGTGGATGCTAATGCATTTGATTTATCAAAAAAAATAAAAAGCAAATACAAAAAAATTCCAATCGTTGTTTTAACTCCTTTTTCTCGTGAAATATCTGAAAAAATTGCCAGGGAAGACTTGAGTGCAATAGACTATGTTTTTTGTTGGTTGGGAAATCCTGATATTCTTTTGGCAATCATTAAACTTATTGAAGATAAAATGAATGCACCAAAGGATGTTCTTAATATTGGAGTGCAGGCAGTCATTCTTGTCGAAGATAGCATAAGATACTACTCAAGCATTTTACCAATTTTATATAAAATATTCTTCATTCAATCAAAACAAGCATCTCTCGAAGGGGTTAATGATCATCAGCAAAACATTAGGATGAGGGGACGGCCAAAAATTCTTCTGGCAACAAATTATAATCAGGCAATGGCACTGTTCGAAAAATACAGAGAAAATATTTTGGGCGTTTTTTCGGATGTAAGGTATAAAATAGGAAATCATACAGATAAAATTGCTGGGATTAAATTGTGTAAACAGATAAAAGAAATTGACGCTAATATCCCGTTATTATTGCTTTCATCAGAATTTGAGAATAAACAGCTGGCAGACGAGATTGGAATTGACTTTTTAGGGAAGTACTCTAAAAACTTTTCATTTGAATTAAGGAATTTTAGTATAAAAAATCTTCATTTAGGAAGTTTTCAGTTCTATTGTCCCGAGAAGAATAAAGTTGTATTTACAGCATCAAATCTGAAGTCATTTCAGGAATATATCTTAAAGATTTCTCCGGAGTGTTTAGAATATCATGTTAAACGCAATCATATAACAAAGTGGTTGAATTCACGCTCTTTATTTATTCTTGCCCGTCGATTCAAACATTTGACAATAGATCATTTCAGCAGCATCGAAGATATGAGAAAATTTATTTATCACTCAATATCATATTACAGATCAAATTCGGGTAGGGGAGTTATTGCAAAATTTACTCAAAATACTTTTGATAATTATTCTGTCTTCTCTAGAATAGGTGATGGCTATATTGGTGGTAAAGCTAGAGGGCTGGCTTTTTTGGATTTACTAATAAAAAAATATAAATTAAGACATAAATATAAAAATGTTAAAATAATGATTCCTAGATCAGTTATACTTTGTACTGATATTTTTGATGAGTTTATTGAATCTCGTAAATTGCATGAAATTGGAATATCGAGCTTAAGTGATGAGGAAATTTTGAAACGATTTGTGGAGTCACAATTACCCAACAGAATCTTTACGAGTTTATATTCATTTATTTCATATACAGACAGTCCTATTGCGATAAGGTCATCAAGCCGGCTCGAAGACTCTCATTATCAGCCTTTTGCAGGGGTTTATTCAACTTATATGATTCCTAATATTGCTGATGATAAACACACAACAATTAAATTATTGACAGAGGCAATAAAAAGTGTTTATGCCTCGGTATTTTTTAGAGATTCAAAAGCATATATGGCAGCTACATCAAATGTTATTGATGAAGAAAAAATGGGTATTGTTTTGCAGGATGTTTGTGGAAATGTTTATGATAATAGGTTTTACCCAACGTTTTCAGGCGTTGCCAGATCAATCAATTTCTATC
>JAQVEY010000403.1 GCA_028697515.1 Bacteroidales bacterium
ATTGTCGGCTATTTAGCCCATATTTCATATACCAAAATGATTTATACCCTTTGGGATAATTTGTAGGTATTGTAAACGGCAAGTCATCTCTACTTCGTTCATTATCCTGATTGCAATACAAGAATCCATCTTTTGAATCAACAACAATCTCATCTTCAGAATCAACAAGATATGCCCCGTTTTTAGGATAAATATACAAACAGTTTAAAGATGCTTTTCTCTCTCCCTTTTCATTTAACTGCCCACCCAATGGATCACCAACATAATGAGTATCCTGTGGAATATAAACCATTTCAACACCAAACACCTTTACTTCAACATTTTCTATACTTTTCAATCCAGCTTCCTTAAAATCCCATCGGAATTCTATCCCTTTTACAACAACATCACCATTACCTGAAGTAAGAAAAACAAAAGCTCCTTGTTTTTCTTTGGGAACCCATATACCTATATTATTATGAGAATCACCTTTTGAAAAACCCATAGGCATTTGGTCTGCATAGTTAAAATCATTATTACTTGAGTCTGCGAAAAAAATATGTTTATAAATTCCACCTGTTTTATACTTAGCGAATAACCATATTCCATCGCAATTAATTTGGTTTTTCCAGGCATTATTCCAATTTAAATCAAATTTTATCGTCGCAAAATCATCTTTAGTAATTATTTCAACATTTAATATATTTAGTTTTGACATATACAAATTAAGTTTTACTAATTGAAACCAACCTATTATTAAACTTTACCCAGAGCGAAAGGCGGATATACTTCGCTTTCCACAAGAACATCAATAATTACAGGTTTATTTAACTCAATAGCTTTTTTCAGTGCAGGAGCAAAATATACTTCTTTTTCAACTCTTATTCCCGTTGCTCCACAGGCTTCGGCATATTTGACAAAGTCAGGATTATTAAATTGCATAAATGCTTGGTCACCTGTCATATTCAGAAGGAATTTTTTAATAACATTAAATTCGCCATTATTAAAAATAATCCAAATGACAGGAATATCATATTGAACCGCTGTCATAAGTTCAAATCCGGCCATTTGAAAGCAACCATCACCAGAACCTGAAATTACAAGTTTATCTGGATTTGCACATTTTACACCTATCGCTCCATTTGTATGACTTGCCATTGGCCCAAAACTTCCAGGATTTTGATAACGCTGATTTTTATTGAGTTTTAAATAGCAACTCAACCAAAGCATGTGCGAACCGGCATCACCTAGAACAATTGCATTTTCGGGCAAATTATCCGAAAGAATACGAACCATATTTCCGGGGTTAATTCTACCTGATGGTAACAATTCAGCAGGTATCATGTCATAATACTTTCCGGTCGGAAGACTATTTGATAATTGCGAAAGATTTAAGTCCTTTAACCTGAGCATTATTTGTTGAATAGCTGGTTTTACATCACTAATAATTGCAACATCTGCCTGATAAACTTTATTAATTTCGTCTGGATCTATATTAATGTGTACAAGTTTTTTATCCTTAAACAAATCAGGATTAAACCCAAAAGTAGCATTTTGTGCAAAAGAATTACCTATTGCAATGACTACTTCAGCTTGGGAAAAATATTCTTTTGCTGCAGTATCTCCTGATGTCCCGTAAACACCAAGACACATTGGATTATTTTCGGGCAACAACCCTTTAGCGTCCATAGTTTGAACAAATGGAATTTTAAAAGATTCTACTAAGTCAAGCAATTCTGCTTTTGCATGACTTCGTATTGCTCCATAACCAATAATTGTCAATAATTTCTTATTGCTTTTAATCGCAGCAGCAATTAGCTCTGTTGCTTTTTTTATAGAATCTTCTGAAGGTAGAATTTTTTTAATATCAATTTTTATTGGTCTAAAATTTTTAACCTCTGCAACAGTGATATCTTTTGGGATATGTATATGCACAGGTCCGGGACGGCCATTAAAGGCGATATTTATAGCTTCTTCCAAAATATCACAGGTATCATTGGGATTTTCCAAAATATATGATTTTTTGGTGGTTGCTGAAAACATTGCATGAGAATCAGGAGTACGACTCAAGCCTGTTGATTCGTTGAGTGCACCCTTACCTCTTTGATTTAACGAAGTGTATCCTGTAATTGCTAAAACTGGTAATGAATCGGAATAGGCAACAGCTAAACCCGAAAACAGATTAAAAGCCCCGGGTCCTCCGGTTGCGAAACAAACACCTAATTTATCTGAAAACATAGCATAGCCACAAGCCATAAAGGAAGCAGCTTGTTCGTTGCGGACTATTACAGTTTTAATTTTATTTGAATCACGAAGTGAAAGCAACATTGTTGCATTTACTTGTCCGCTACCACCAAAGACATGATCTACTCCAATATCTTCGAGTACTTTTACAATAGTCTGATTAACATCCATTTCATAAATTATTTATTCTCATTAAACTTACCTATAGCTGATTTTGGAGGTCTCTCAGAGAAAAGGATTCCGTCAGCGGCGGTGTTATCAAGTGTATATCCATCAAAGAACAGATAAATTCTGTCTTTCGGTACATTTGTAACTTCAGAAAAAATTCCTATAAATTTTTCTGCAAGTATCTTTTTTTGTGATTCTCGAAGCTCAAGGCTTTGAATTGTAATTGCTGGCATAATATTAATATTAAAAAAGAAGCAAACCTATGTTTGCTTCTTTTTGGTTTTCGAATTTTATAATTTATTTAGTACTTCGACTATTTTATTTCCGTAGGCTATTGAAGATTCTACAGATGTTCCTGTAATAAATGGATGATCGTAATAAACCTGAGGATTTTCACGATTAGCATTAATACGAGCAATGCAAGCACCGTTTGGTCCTACAGCATCTCTCACAAGGTCTTCGATTGGCCAAAGGAATCCGGGAGTATGTACATCTGTCCCTTTATTTTCAGGTGTAG
>JAQVEY010000404.1 GCA_028697515.1 Bacteroidales bacterium
ACCTTTTCGACTGCTGGTTTTGAAAATCCCAACATCGTTAATGCATTTAACGCATCTTTATGCAAAGTATTGTCTGATAATGAAAAATTTTGATTGTTTTCTATATTAATATCAGATATTTTATCTCTTAACTCAATAATTATTCTTTGAGCAGTCTTGCTTCCAATACCTTTAATACTTTGTAACAAAGCGATATTGTCTTTTATAATAGCCTCAGAAAGATCATGCGAACTAATTGATGACAAAACCAACCTTGCAGTATTAGGACCTATACCACTAACAGAAATCAATAATCTAAATAATTCTCTTTCTTTTTTATCTATAAATCCGAATAAAAGCTGGGCATCCTCCCTAATAACCTGATGCAGGAACAACTGACATTCCTGTCCTTGTATAAGGTTTGTTGAAGTATTTACGCTAATATTTACAAAATATCCAATATCATTATTTTCAACAATTGCATAAGTCGGCGTCAATTCAACAAGATGTCCTTTTATATATTCAAACATATTATTTCTATTAATAGTTTGCAAAAATAGAAAACAAATTTAATACGTCAATTATTTTTAGTAATAATAGGTAGAAAAGAAAGAAGAATTTGACAGCAAACAATATTTCATTAAGTTTGTTACTAAAAAAATAATCGTTATGGAGAAAAAAGTTATAAGAGAATACAGTAACGGAGAAATTACAGTTATCTGGCAACCAGACGAGTGTATTCACAGCACGGTTTGTTTCAGGCAGTTGCCTGATGTTTTTAAGCCACGCGAAAGGCCTTGGGTAAAGATAAATGCTGCCTCAACCGAAAAAATAATTGAAACAGTAGAGGCTTGCCCAACTGATGCTTTAACATGGAGATATGATAATAAAGACTTAAACGAAAATAAAAACATTAATATGGAAAATAAAGATAAGAAGCCTGAGATAAAAATATTTGAAAACGGTCCAATTCAAGTACCTGCAGAAATTGATATAAAAGATTCTAAGGGTAATATTCTAAAAGAGAATAAAGAAAAATACTTGTGTCGTTGTGGACATTCAAACAATAAACCTTTTTGCGACGGGTCACATTTAGGAGCTGGGTTTAAAGATTAAAACAATATTTATTTACCTATTTTTTCCGTTTTGAGCTTTTGCCCACAAACTTTGCAATAATTTGAATCTGAGGCAATATTTGGCGTTAAACATCGAGGACATCTTATTTTTTCTAAGCTTAGCCTCATTGATAAATTTTTTAACAAATCTATAAGAATTTTTTCAATCCCAAACAAAACTCATATGCTTTTTGAAACAAAACGAAATGAGATAAAAAAATCTTTGATACTTATAAATCAATAATGTATTTTTGAAAACTAAATTATAAGATATGGAAATTAACGATCATTTCGAAGAATCGGTACAAGTGCTGAAAAATTTTAATTCAGACAAATCAAATTTCGAAAATATTGAAAAAGCTGGAAAATTAATAGTTGAAAGCATACAAAATAAAGCTAAAATCATATCTTGCGGGAATGGTGGTTCTATGAGTGACGCAATGCACTTTGCAGAAGAACTTACAGGACGCTTCCGCGAAAATCGTCAGGCAATACCTGCAATTGCAATAAGTGACCCTGCACACATAACATGCACAGCAAATGATTTTGGATTCGACTACGTTTTTTCGAGATATATTGAAGCTTTGGGCAATAATAATGATGTTTTGCTGGCAATTAGTACAAGCGGAAATTCTAAAAATATAATCGAAGCTATTTCTGCTGCTAAGAAAAAAGGCATGAAAGTTATAGCTCTTACAGGAAAAGACGGGGGTAAAATTAAAGATTTGTGTGATGTCGAAATCCGTGTTCCACACATGGGCTACTCAGACAGAATTCAAGAAATTCATATAATAATCATCCATTCATTGATTGACTATATTGAAAAAAACATCACCCGAAACCCTTAACCCGAAACCCGAAACTCGTAACTCGCAACCCGAAACTAATTAAACAATGAGAATACATTTTATAGCGATTGGTGGTGCAGCAATGCACAATTTGGCAATTGCCTTACACAAAAAAGGATATGAAGTAACAGGCTCTGATGATGAGATTTTTGAGCCATCAAAATCAAGGCTTGACAAATATGGTCTTTTACCCATTGAATATGGCTGGCATCCTGAGAATATTTCGCAAAAAATAGATATAATAATTCTGGGCATGCATGCTCGCAAAGACAATCCCGAGTTAATGAAAGCTCAGGAAAAAGGATTAAAAATTTATTCATATCCCGAATATTTGTATGAGCAAACAAAAAATAAAAAACGTGTTGTAATCGGTGGAAGTCACGGAAAAACTACAATAACTTCGATGATAATGCACGTGCTGAAAACTGCCGGAAAAGGTTTTGACTATATGGTTGGTGCAAATATCAAAGGTTTTGACACTATGGTCAATCTCGAAGAGAAAAATGATATTGCAGTTTTTGAAGGTGATGAATATTTGTCTTCCCCAATTGATTTAACCCCTAAATTTCATTGGTACAAACCGCATGTGGCAATACTTACAGGAATAGCATGGGATCATATCAATGTTTTTCCGACTTTTGATAATTATGTTGAGCAATTCGAAATATTTATCAAATCTATTCAGCCTAATGGTAAATTATTTTGGTTTGGCGAAGATGAAAATCTGAAAATAATCAGTAATTCGAATCCTAATATCAATTCCATTGCTTACAATAAATACGAATATTATTCTGACAAACAAGGAAATGTGTTTGTAGATTACAATAATAGGGAATATAAAATGAGTGTTTTTGGTGATCACAATATGCAGAATATCAATGCTGCCAGATATGCTTGCCTTGAAATTGGAATAGATGAAGAGGTTTTCTGGTCAGCGATTCAAAGTTTCGAAGGTGCAGCTAAA
>JAQVEY010000027.1 GCA_028697515.1 Bacteroidales bacterium
TATGCCGGGATCAATCAGAAAGTTAGCTTCGGAAATATTAGTTGAGCCCCAAATTATAGACCTAAATTTTTCTAAACCTGCAGAAGAAATTGACCAAAAAGTATATTTAGTTTATGAATCTGATAAGCAACAACTATTAAAAACACTATTAAAAGATTATATCGATCAAAAAATTTTGATTTTTGTTTCTACTAAAATAAATGTCGGAAAAGTATCATCATATTTGAACTCAAACGGGATAAAAAATTCTGCTATTAACTCATCTTTTACTCAACAAGAGAGAAACGAAACTGTTTCGTCTTTTAAAAGTGGTCAGGTTAATATTTTGGTTGCAACTAACCTTCTTTCAAGAGGTATTGATATTGAAGATGTAAATCTTATTGTTAATTATGATATCCCCGAAAAACCTGAGGATTATGTTCATCGCATCGGTAGAACTGCAAGAGCAGGAAAACTTGGACTTGCAATTAGTTTTATAAGTGAATTTGAAATTATAAAATTTAATAGAATTGAAAAACTGCTAGGTAGAAGTATTGATAAAATTGCTCTTCCTGATGGTTTTGAAAAAGCTCCAAAGTATTCCATTATAAATAGTGCCGGAAATCGTCGAAAGAAGCCGAGACATTTTAATTCAGGTAAATCAAAACAAATAAGTGTAAATACGAAGAAATTGTTTAGAAGATCTGATTCTGCAAAAAATGAATAAAAAATATTCAAATTTTATTGACTTTTCTTGCGATGCTTTTTAAAGCTTATTGCGTCCCAAAGTTTTGTAAATAACTCACCGAAGGTGTTAAAATCCTGTGTATAGAAAATACCGACTCCATTTGTGTATGGGCCAAATTCAGCTTGCATATCATCGTTTGCACGTGTAAACCCTTTTACGCGGAAAGAACCGCTTTTATTAACTTTTAATTGTACTTCTATATCACCTATAAGATTACTAGTGCTTGATTTGTTTTCGCCTACTCCGACATTACCATTTATTAAAACTCTGTCATTTAATATTTGTGTTGATAGAGCTACTTCTAGTTCTTGACCTGAAACATCAGTTCCCGGACGATAATTAAAACCTATGTCAAAGTCTTTACTAATTTGTGAAAGCCAGTTGCTAAGCTGATTTGAGAGAAGTTCTGCAGATGTTACACCAAACGCATTTGTTGTGTTGCCCAACTGTGGTCCTACTGTTGCTGAAGCAGTAGAGGAATAGAATTTATTAAGTATCAGTAAGTATAATAATTGTTTATTAATTTCGTCTTGAGATAGATTAGCTAAAAGTGTCTTTACTTTATCTGTAGCATTTGGTATATTTATGCTGAATAAAATATCAGGTGCCATTAAACTTCCTGACATATGCATTTTGCATTCAACATTTACAGGTTTTGTGTATGTGTCACTAGAATCTGCTATTTCTGACATCAAGTCAATTAGAGGGGCTTTAGCATAATAGATGGCATCCAAATCTAGTTGTGCTTCGTACGAATCGCCTGACCAAAGAATTGTGCCACCTGGTTTTATGTGGAATTTCTTATTGATAATGTTTTCTAGTGTAAAAAGATAGTCTCCTTCAATTACTACTAATTCGCCATACATGTAAAACTCTTCATCAGAAGTATATTCCATCTTTAAATTTCCAGAGCAAAAACCTCTCATAACATCTCCAACTTTTGGATCAAAAACTATTTGTACTTCAGCCTCAGGAGTAACTTCAACGTCCATTTTAAAATAGTAATCCATTTCAGATTCAGGAGCAAGCATAACTTTCATACCTGTTGAATCTGTTTCTTTTTTTACAAATGTTACATAGTTTAAAGAACTTGATTCATAATATTCAGTCATTGGTAAAACAAAAACAGTATTAGGCTCTGTCTTAGCTACAACATCAATTCCAAATTTGTCAAGATTGCCTGAAATTTTTACTGTTCCTGTGCCGTAAGCAGTTCCATAATATAAGCTATTGTCTTTTTCTGATGTATTAAGTAACTTCATTTTTTCAGCCATAATAAGTAGGTCGAATCTGAAATCACTAAATTTATTATGATAAACTCCTCCTTGAATAGTTCCGGGGTTTTTATATTCATCATAAATCTTGAAATCATTAAATAGAATGGCGTCATTCGTTATTAAAATCTTATCGTCTGTATTTGCTTTTATTTTAAGGAAATCATAAACAAATTCTGTCTTTTCAAAATCAATATACCCATCAATATCTGGGTCAGACAAATAACCTGAAACTTTTAATTCTATATCAACAAAACCGGTTAATTCACTTACTTCATAATCTACTAAATATGGCTGTAGAATATCAAGCTTAAAATTATCCATAGTAAAATTAACATCTATACTATCGATTTCAGGTAAATAACAACCTCTTATTTTCATGTATTTGTTTACTCCGTCAACTTTTAATCCATTTTCATTATCCTCCCAAATTGCCGACAAATCAAATCTTCCAAAATCTTCATCATTTATTTTAAAATCTTTTATGCTTAATGTTGATCTAAACACAGGATTAGAATAAATATTTGCAACCCTACCGTTGCCTGTTAAAATTCCATTAAGATGGTAGCCTGTTGATTCTAAGTATGGGTTGAAATTGGTTATATCAACATTGCTAATTAGAAATCTTAATAGTTTTGAGGGATCTTCAGAAACTTCACCATCTATATTTAATACTTGATTTTCGTGAGTTAGCGAGAAATTACTGATTTTTATATTTGTACTATCTATAATTATCGGTGTTCTCTTTATATCCCAAATTCTATTTTCAACTATAACCTCTGATTGATGAATTATGTTTTCGATTTTTGGGAAGTTCTGTCCTTCTATAGGTATAAATTTTGTACTTATTGCAATATTGCCTGAATTCCTGCTTATATCATAATTGTCCCAGTTGATATCCATAAAGACAGAGTCATTTTGGACATCAAGTTTAAATAACATATTTTCAAACCAAGGGAAATCTTTGGAACTGATTTCTTGCACTGTTAAATATAAATCAAGAGAATCTTTATATGCATTAATGTTTAATTCAGTTCCCCACATATAGATGCTGTCGTATTTAATAATAGGAATACTAAAGATTGCATCTAGCTCATGATTTATCCCCGAAATTTTTCCTTCAGCAAATATTTCTCCTTCGATGCTTAAATTTGGAACAAAAACATTGGTTAAATTTTCGAGTGCCTTCAATCTTATGTCAAAATTTGCAATATTGTCACTTGTGGATTCTTCGACTTCTATTTTATTAATAAAAGTTGGAGTATAACCAGCTATCATATTATAAATAGTATAACCAAGTTCACCGTATTCAAAAATACCGTAGAGATTAATATCAGCATAATCGGAACGTATTGTTAAAAATTGTTGCTCATATTCGTCTCTATAGCTATTTAAACTTAGTTGGTTTAGTTTCAATGTTTGCCCGTTAGATGTGTAGGCAAGATTACTTATAAAAATATTGCCTTCAGGATTATTAAGCAAATCTCCCCTCAAATCAGAAGAAACAACAAGTCTTATTTCAGATGGTAGACTATCATTAGTAATATGCAGTTTGTTTAAGTTTGCGTAAATATCAGTTGAAAAATCGATTTCCTGATTATCTGTACCATAATCATATTTCCCAATAAACTCAACCTGTAGATTAGGATCATTTATATATAATTCTCCATTAAAGAAACTATTAGAAACATCTCCCTTGATTTTTATGTCTGAATAATAATAATCTAATATACCTAATTCACTAATATTACAATCAATTTGTGTTTGAAAGTTACCTACAGAATCAAGGGTTCCGTTCAAAGTTGAACTTAAGCTGAGCATACCAAATGTGTCTGGATATCCAGATATGCTGCCTAGATTTATCTTGTTGGCTTGAAGTTTTCCATTATAAGAAACATCAAAATTTTCGAAATCGGTGATTATGGCCATGTCGGTTCTTATAGATCCTAAACCAGTATTAAATTCTCCGTATGCAACGAGATCATTAAATAATCCGGTTATGTTTCCAGTAAATGATAAATAGCCTAAATCGTCAATCATAGATGGTAATACAATTTGATCTTTTGGAGAAAAAATTCGCATTATTTTTCTTAAATCAGCAGTGGAAGTAGTAAGTTTTGAAACATCTCCAAAAATAAAAGTCATATCGTAATCTGGCAATCCATCTACCGAAAGATTTGTTATTAGTCTTGTATCGTTGCCATAAGATATGTTAAAATTCTTAAATTTAAATTTTGATAATTTGCCCGAAAAGTCACCCGAAAGATATATTTTATCGTGCAAGTAACTGTACTCTGTCATAAATGGACCTAAATCTGCAACATCAAATACTAAAGTGTCAATAAGAATCTTGACTTTCATTTTGTTCAATGGGTCGGACAAGTAATCTTCTTCAATTCCTTCAACACTAATTTCTGTACTCTTAAATTCAGAATACCTTGTTTTTATTATAAAGTCTTTTAAAAATACCCCACTATTACAATATAATAACTTAGTTGAAAACTTTGTTAAATTAATTCCGGATTTTTCATTAAAATTAAAATCATCCAAATTTAAGCTAATAGAATCGTTAAAGTATTTTATATCTTTAATAAGAAGATTTAATTCCGTAATACTAATGTCTGAAGGGTTGAATTCTGTTAAGTCATTTGGGAATCTAGAATCCCGATAATTAAAACGGGCATTTATGATTTCAATTTTATCACAAAATACGTCAAAGCTCTCTGTTTCGGTTGTGTCTTCATCCTTAGAAAGGAATTTGTTTAAAATATATTCATAGTTTGAATTACCTAACGAGTCAACAGTAATATTAACGAATGGCTCATTAAAAGAGACTTTGTTTACGTATAATTGCTTATCAAAATATTTAATAGCTGCAATTTTAACATCAATTTCTTTTGAGTAAACTAACGTGTCACCAATAGAATCTTTAAGATATACTCCTGACAAAGTTAAAGTATTAGGCAATTTAATATAAACATTATCAACCTCAATATCTATTTCGTAAACATCGGAAAAGAATTTAATAATTTGTTTGGTTAGATAGCTTTGCAGAAACGCTGAATTAAGAAAGATAATTAGAATAATAAAGTCCCTAATTATCAGACAGGCAAAAATAGCTAGTATTCTTTTAAGCTTTATTCTGAACACAATTATTCTAATTTAGTCATAAATGCAAATATTAAAAAAAAAATGCTGTTTTGAAGTCGAGAAAATATACTTTTGTAAACTTTGTTTTGTTAAGAAATTAATGAGTATTTGTATTTTAGGAATAGAATCTTCGTGTGATGACACTTCAGCATCGATATTGTGTGATGGAAGAGTACTGTCAAATGTAATAAATACTCAGCAAATTCATGCGAAATATGGAGGAGTTGTACCTGAACTTGCAAGTAGGGCTCACCAACAAAATATTATCCCTGTTGTAAAAGAGGCATTATTAATTGCAAATAAAGAATTATCTGATATTTCTGCAATAGCTTTCACAAAGGGACCAGGCTTGTTAGGTTCATTACTTGTTGGATCGTCTTTTGCGAAGGCTTTGTCGGTTGCAATTTCGAAACCTTTAATTGGAGTTAATCATTTACATGGTCATATTTTTACACATTTTTTAAGAAATAAAAAAGAGCAAGATTTTAAAGCAAAATTTCCGTATTTATGTCTTCTTGTTTCGGGGGGGCATACTCAAATTATTCGAGTAAATAATTATACTGATTTTGATGTAATTGGAACAACTATAGATGATGCGGCAGGAGAGGCTTTTGATAAATGTGCTAAAGTCTTAGGCTTAGGTTATCCGGGTGGGGTACAAATTGACAAATTGGCAAAAAATGGAAATAGTGACAGATTTAAGTTCGGTAAACCAAAAATTACAGGATTAGATTATAGTTTTAGTGGGATAAAAACATCATTTCTATATTTTCTGCGCGATGAGCTTAAAAAGAATAATGATTTTATTAAAGACAACCTTAACGATATTTGTGCGTCTTTACAATCAGAAATAATAGATGTATTAATCGAAAAACTTATTAAAGCTGTAAAAATGACAGGAATTACAGAAATCTCAGTTTCAGGCGGTGTATCAGCAAATTCCTATTTACGAACTAAACTGTCAGAAATTGGAAAAGATAATAATTGGAATATTTATTTACCTGAAAAGATTTATGCTACAGATAATGCAGCAATGGTGGCTCTAATTGGATATTTTTACTATTTGGATGGTAAAACTGACAATTTGAATATTTCTCCTCAAGCGAGAATAGTTTTATAAAAATTTGTTTAATTTTGTGTGATTTGAAAATTATGTGCTACTTTGGTCTGAAATTTGTAAAAATGGGATGGTTTTAGAAATTTGTTAATGTTTTAAAATTTTATTATTATGAAAAGGATTATTTTTTTAGTTTTTACAATTGTATTATCAACAGTAATTTTTGCTCAGCAAGAAGGACCTGCAATTTCATGGACAGAAACGGTTCACGATTTCGGAACATTTAAGGAAGAAGACGGCTTACAAAAAGCAAAATTTGAATTTGTAAATACCGGCAATGCTCCTTTATTTATTACAAATGTGAAAGCGTCTTGTGGTTGCACTGCTACTGAATATTCAAAAGAACCAGTTCAACCTGGTGGAAAAGGTTATGTTATTGCTGCATATAATCCAGCAAATAGACCTGGTAAGTTTAATAAGTCAATAACTGTAACCACAAATGAGTTTCAACCAACCTCTGTTTTGAGAATTACAGGTGATGTGACACCAAAACCAGCAGAGCAGTAGTATTGAAAAATAAAATAAAAGAATATTTAAAATTTTAGTTATGAAAAAAACAGTATTATTTACATCATTATTTTTAATTTTTTCTGTCATTGTTCTTGCTCAAACTCAGCAACCTGCTATTTCTTGGGACAAAACAACCCATAATTTTGGGTCATTTAAAGAGGAGGATGGTACTCAAACCGCAACTTTTACTTTTACGAATACGGGAAGTATGCCTTTGTATATAACAAATGTAAAAGCATCTTGTGGTTGTACTGCTACAGAATACACAAAAGAGCCGGTGCAACCCGGAGGTAAAGGGTTTGTGAAAGCTACTTATGATCCGAGAAACAGACCAGGAAAATTTAATAAATCTGTTACAGTTACTGCCAATACCGAAAATCCTACAACTATGTTAAGGATTGAAGGAGATGTTTCACCACGTGAAAAGGGAATAGAGGATTTTTATCCAAAAGCTTTTGGTGATGTAAGATTAAGAACCTCTCATCTTGCTTTTACTAAAGTGTACAATAATCAAACTGTAACTGATACGATTGGAATTGTAAATATGGGTGCTGATCCTGTTACTATTACTTTTGAGAATGTTCCTGAACATATTGCAATATCTGTGAAACCAGAAAAACTTGCAGGAAAAAAGCCAAATGAGAAAGCTGGAGAATTTGGTGTTATAACAGTTACTTACAATGGACAAAAGAAAAATGATTGGGGTTTTGTGATGGATAGAGTAGATTTTGTGATAAATGGTGAAAAAGTTTCTCAAAACAGATTGTCTATCAGTGCAACTATTGAAGAAGATTTCAGTCACTTAACAGCCGATGAGTTAGCTAATGCTCCTAAAGCTGAATTTGAAAGTACTGAATTTCAATTTGGCACAATCAAATCAGGTGAAAAATCAACTTATAACTTTGTATTTAAAAACACAGGAAAGAGTGATTTGGTAATAAGAAAAATTAAAGCATCTTGTGGATGTACAGCAACAAATCCCGAAAAAATGATTATAAAACCAGGAGAATCTAGCCATATAACTGCAACATTTAATTCTGCTGGTAAACGCGGTAATCAGAACAAAACTATTACTGTAATTACAAATGATCCTTCACAGTCAAGTGTTGTCTTAAAAATTATTGGTACTGTTGAAGAAGTAAAAAATTAGTTAAAATTTTAATTTATATTGATGGTCGGGAATTTCCGACCATTTTTTTTATTATATTGCATTAATATTTTTTCAATAATACGGAATGTAATGACGAATGATATTATGAGTGTATTAAAAAAAATCGGATTAAATAAATTTGGTTTTGTTTTCAGCTTTTGCAAGTTATCTCTATTCGTTTATTTTTTTCTTTTACTGACTTTTCAGGTTTTCTCTCAAGTAAATAATACTAAACCTTATGAGGATGGTGTTGTGATTGTAAAATTTAAATCTGATATCTCTAATCTTGAGTTGTGTAAAACAGATTTGCTTTCACTATTAAAGGGAAAAGATGGTAGTAAAACTCAATTTGCTTTTAGCGAAGAATTCCCGTTTTGTAAGAAACCTCAGGTTAAGTATAATGATTATGGAGCTGAGCTAGTAGATTTAACTTTGATATACAGGTTAAGTTTTGATGAAAATCAAGATGTTCCTAAAGTGATGTCAATACTAAATCAGACTGATTATTTTGAGTATGTTGAACCATTATACAAATTAGAATTATTGTATGTTCCTGACGACCCAATGAATCAGACTGATCAATATTGGCTTAATTCCATTCGAGCTTTTGATGCTTGGGATATTCATCAGGGAGATACAAATACCGTAATAGGAATTTCCGACACTGGAATTGAATTATCTCATCCTGATTTGATTTATAACATTAAGTATAATTATAACGATATGCCTGATGGTGTAGATAATGATCTGGATGGTTTTATTGATAATTTTCGGGGATGGAATTTTGGAGAAAATAATAATATTGTTCAAGCTGATGCTAATTATCATGGAGCATGGGTAGGAGGTATTGCCGGAGCACAAACAGATAATGGTATTGGTGTTTCTGGAGCTGGGTTTAAATGCAAAATACTTCCTTTAAAAATAATGAATTCTGAAGGGATTCTTGTCAATGGATATCAGTCTATCGTTTACGCTGCTGATCGAGGCTGTGATATCGTAAATTGTAGTTGGGGTGGGTCTTATTATCAAAGAATGGGTCAGGATGTTGTAAATTATGCTGTTATAAATAATGATGTTTTAATAGTTTCAGCGGCTGGAAATACCAATTCGGATATAAAATATTATCCGGCTTCTTATGAAAATGTTTTCTCGGTAGCAGGTACACAAATGGATGATCAGAAATGGTCTCCTGATAATTCTATATCAAGTCAGGGCTCATCTTATTCATATTATGTTGATGTATGTGCACCTGCTACAAATTTTAGATCAACTGGTTCTGTCGACGGATATACATTGATGTGGGGAGGAACATCATTTGCTTCTCCAATTGTAGCAGGTTGTGCCGGAATTTTAAGATCTTATTATCCAGATTATAATGCAAATCAAATTGCAGAATTGTTGAAAGCAAGCGCCGACCTAATAGATACAATACCATATAACATACCTTATGCAGGTAAATTAGGTGGAGGTAGATTAAACTTATACAATGCTCTGACTATTGAACCACCGCCTGCAATTGTTTTTAATAATATTGTAGCTTCTCAGTCTGAGAATGTTATTCATATTAATGGAAAATTTACAAATTATTTATCTGACGCAGAAAATCTTACTATATCTGCGGAGTTGTTATCAAGCTATGCAGACTTAGAAGATGAAATTATTTACTCAGGCTCACTGCAGACTTTAGAAACATACATTTCTAATGGTGATATTGTAATTGTTAGTAATTCAAATATGCCTTATGATTATAAATTAGTTTTAAAACTAAAATATAATGCAGACTTATATCAATCCCAACAGGTTATTGAAATTTATGTAAATCCAGGATATAAGAACATAGTTACTGATAATCTTGAATTGTCTGTTGCCCCTTCGGGAAGATTTGGCTATTCTGATTTAAATAGTAGAGTAGGAGATGGTTTAGTATTAGGAGATGTGTTTTCGTTGTTTTATGATTGCGGTATAATTTCAGGGCTTTCTGCTACCAAGTTGTATAGTTCTATAAGACAGGTTTCAGATTTTAAAACAACTGTTTATCCTTATTTTGTTGAAGGTTCGGAAGTTGCAGATTATAATATCAGAACAGAATTTACTGATTCTAACGATTATCAAGTTTACGGATTGAGAATTATTGAAGATGTATATTCGTGGCTTGGGGCTAACAATAAGGATTTTATAATAGTTGATTATAGAATTATTAATGAAAGTATTTATGATATTGAAGATTTTTATTTTGGTCTGTTTACTGACTGGGATTTGGTCGAATCAGGTATAAATTCTGCAATACTTGATGAGAATAATAAATTTATGTATTGCAAAAGTGATAATGCTCAAACTATGTATGCAGGTATTAAACTGTTAAGCAATCAAGATGTCAACTATTATGCACTTCCTCAAGTTAGTGGTGGTGATGGCACAATAGATATTACTGATGGTTTTCCTGATATTGAAAAATTTTATATGATTAGCAATTCGAACAATGGTTATTCTGAAAATTCTACAGATATAGTAATTTATACAGGTGCTGGTCCTTTTGATATTGATAGTAATGACACTATAACTGTAGGTTTTGCGATTATTGCCTGTGAGAGTATTTTTAATATTGATAATGCTTTAATAAATAGTCGCGAAATATACAATCAAGTTTTACATCCTCAAAATATAGAAATTGCAAATTCATCTGAGATCAGAATATTTCCAAACCCTGCAACTGACTTGATTATAATTTCGTCAGAACTTGTATCAGGTGAAACATTTAAACTCGAAGTATATAATGAACTTGGAGAAAAGATTTATTTTGATAATTTTCTAGAACAATGTGTGATTAACATTGAAAATTACAATTCAGGATTGTATATGGTTAAACTTATCAGTGAAAAAGGCATTTATGTAAGCAGGTTTATAAAACTTGATTAGCCCTATTTTTTATGGTTTTAATAATGTTTTCAGAATCTTTTACACTCTTCATTAGCCAGTCTGACAATATAATTTCTTTCTCTTGATCGTTTAGTTGCCATTTTATATCTGTCTTATGCAGTCGTGAAATAAGCTCATAAAGACAGATTGCTGCAGAAACAGAGATATTGTAACTTTCGGTAAAACCAAACATTGGAATTTTAACAAATTCATCTGAGTTTTGTAAAGCAATTTCAGAAAGTCCAGGTAATTCAGAACCAAAAACTAGGGCGATTTTTCCTTTTTTAAGATCAATATCTTGAATAAGTTTATCATTTGTATGAGGAGTGGTTGCGATAATTCTATATCCTTTTTTCTTTAAAGTATTTATTGTTTGCAGCGTATTATTTTCTTCCTTATTATATTTAATAAGATTAACCCATTGAGATGCTCCTAATGCTACGTCAGGGTTTTCGGCGAACTCGAAGTTGTTTTCAATAAGGTGTATATCCTGAATCCCAGAGCAATCGCATGAACGAATTACTGCCGACGCATTATGAGATTGAAATAGATCTTCTAAAACAACTGTAATGTATCTTGTTCGATTTTGTAGGACTTTATTAAATGTAGCAAGTCTTTGTTCCAAAACCATTTCTGATAGTACTCTTATAATATCTGAATGTTTCATATCATTTCAAGACTATTTTTTGCAAAAATAGAAAAAGGGAACTAAAAGTTCCCTTTTTCACTAATTTCATCGACGAAATTACTTTACAGCTTTTTTCAATTCGCTACCAACAGAGAATTTAACAACTTTCTTAGCAGGGATATTAATTACCTGAGTTGGTTTCTGTGGGTTACGGCCTTTTCTAGCAGCTCTTTTAGTTACACCAAAAGTTCCAAAACCTACTAAAGCGATTTTGTCACCACCTTTTAATGTTTTGGTTGTTGTTTCTACAAAAGCGTCTAATGCTCTTTTAGCGTCAGCTTTAGTTAAATTAGCTTTCTTTGCAATTGCGTCAATTAATTGTGCTTTGTTCATTTCTAAATTTTTTAGGTTAGTAATTAAATTAACTTATCGTTACAAATATAGATATAATAAGGGCTGTAGCAATATTAAATCAAAAAAATATGCTAGATTGTTGATATCTCCTGTGTTTTGTTAATAACCTATGGCTTAAAACTGTTGATATTGCTAGTTTTTTAACGTTTTGACTGTTATGATTCAACAAAATCAACGAAAATCTTGTAAAATATTTTAAGATTTCTGTAAAATCAATGCTTTCAGAGGGGTGAGAATTAGACAAAACGTCGATTATTTCGTAAAATATCTTATAAATAGATTATTTAATATCCTTTTTTGTACAGTATCCATTATTATTGCGGTTTATTTATGAGTCGCTATTAATTAATAGGTATATAAAATCAATTTAAATGACTTTATTTAAATAATAAAAGAGATTAGTTTTGGTACAATAATTATAATTACGACTAATAAATATTATTTCTTCACCACCTTTACATTCATAACATTGTTTTCGGATCTGCTTCTAAGGTTGTAAACAGCCGGTAACAAGTTGTTCAAATCAAGTATAGTGTGGAAAGATGATTCTTTAGTTGAATATTCCTGACTAAAGATTAATTTACCTAT
>JAQVEY010000405.1 GCA_028697515.1 Bacteroidales bacterium
AGTTATTTAGCCAATGAGTTTGAAAAAATAGGTCTTGATAAGTATAAAAACTCTTATTATCAGGAGTACACAACTGATATAAATAGATTGATTGAAATGCCGGTATTTGTTTTTGGTGATCAAGAGCTAGAGCCTGCATATGATTATATCGTTATTCCTTCCTCTCCTGATGTGGAAGGGAAATTTAAAATTGAATGGATAACTAAAACTACTTTAACAAATCAATGGGTACTTAGGCATTTTCTAACTGAAGATCATTCTCAAAATATTATTTGTATCGATTCTACAGAGTTAAATAATCCTGAACTATATGCTTTTGCAAATACTATATTCTCTAAGAATTATATAGGAGCTAAAGGTGTTATTGAAGGGTCGGGGAGACTTAAATATACAGCAAGAACAAAACTAAATGAGCATATAAATATTCAGATTGTTCCGGGTAAAATTAACAGGGAAGCAGATTCTGTTTATATTAAGATTGTAAACGATTTTGTAAAAGATTATAAAACTAGAAATGTTGTTGGATATCTAAAAGGTAAAACAGATTCAATTGTTTTATTTACTGCACATTATGATCATTTGGGAATGATGGGCAATGTTATGTATCCCGGTGCTAATGATAATGCTAGTGGAGTGTCTATGGTGTTAAATCTTGCAAAATATTATCAATCAGAAAAAAAATTGCCATATACAATGGTTTTTGTTTTGTTTAGCGGAGAAGAAGCCGGTTTATTAGGCTCAACATATATGACAGAGAATCCGCCTTTTGAATTGTCGAAGATAAAAGTAATGTTTAATTTTGATATGGTTGGTACTGGCGAAAAAGGAGTTATGATGCTGAATGCAAAAGAATATCCCGATGTTGACTCCCTAATTAATGAGATGAATATAAATAAGGATTATTTTGATCAAATGACATCAACCGGTGCAACCTGGTCAAGCGATCATGCTCCATTTTATGAAAAAGGAGTGAAGGCTGTTTTCATCTGCACTCATGGAGCAAATAGCAATTATCATCAACCTACTGACATTCCCGAAGATTTAAATCTGGCAGCATATGAAGATATTTTTAGATTTGTAATCGATTTTGTGAATAGATATTAATTTGAAATTTATTGCAGTTTTAGAAATTATATAAATATATTTGTGTAACTAATTTAAAAATTAAAACTATGAAAACTAGAATTGTTTTATCGATTATTTTAATTGCATTTGTGGCAACTTTTATCTCCTGCGGTGGTAATAAAGATTCTGCAAAAGAAATTATTACAAAAAAAATTATGTACGATGTCTCAGTTGTTAATGAAGATATTGTTACTCAAGAAGATTTTGAGAAAGATTGGTTTTGGCTCAATATTCCAGAAAATGATCTTGAAAAGTTGAGAACAAAACTGTATGATGATGTAAAGTCTGGTGCTATTGCATCTTACTATTACGATCTTACTGGGGATTATGAAGAGTTTGAAGCAATTCCAAAAGAATCTTTGGTTGATTTATTCGAAAAGGAATGGTATGTGTTCGAGTATGTAGATGTAAAAAAGGAAGAAACTGAAGAAATAACCAAAGAAGCTAATAAAATACCAATTTCAAAAGATCAGATTATGGCTTTGAGATTTCTTGAAGAGTGGTATTACGAGGGTGATGAATTTCATAAACGAGTTATAGCAGTTGCTCCTGTATTTACTTATGAAGTGCCAGGTCAATCAAAAGGTATTAATGTTTTATATTGGGTTAATATAAAAGATTTGAAATAGTATCCCTATAATTATATTTACTACAGGAAGATTATTTATAGTCTTCCTTTTTTTTGCTTACATGAACTGGTATTTAGAAAAGATAAAATTTGTTGGTAATAATTCTATTTGTATTTTTATAGCGTAAAGGTTTTTTATGACTATTGCTTCGAAAATGTTCATTACTGATTTTGATGGTACGCTTGCAGATGATAGTAGCAGGGTGTCACTGGAGGCTATAAGACAATTGAAAAGGATAGGAGATAAGGGTATTATTAGAGTAATTGCAACAGGAAGAAATCTTTTTTCTCTTCGAACAGCAATAAATGATGAATTTCCTATTGATTATCTTATCTTTTCTTCTGGAATTGGAATTTATGATTGGAAAAAGAAAGAGTTATTGCAGGAGTATTCAATTGATAAAAGTTTTACAAAAGAAATATATACTCATTTAGTAAATAGTGATTATGATTTTATGGTACAATTGCCAGTACCAGACAATCATTTTTTTCATTATCATAGTAAAACTGAGCCTTCAGGAGATTTTTTAAGTCGCATTCTACATTATGAGTCTCGTGGAATAACTGCAGTTAAAGAATGTCCTGAGAATGCTTCGCAGTTTGTGGTAATATGTAAGGAGATTGAACATTACAACAGTTTGAAAAGTCGTTTTTTGAATTTGAAAGTATTAAGAGCAACCAGTCCTATTGATAAAAGAACGATATGGGTGGAGATTTTGCCTGCAGGAGTTTCAAAAGCATCTGGTATAGAATATCTACAACTTCTACATTCCATAATACATGAAAATATTATCACAGTTGGAAATGATTACTATGATTTAGATATGTTGCAATATGTAAACTCAGAAAATGCTTATGTAGTTTCCAATGCTCCTGATGAACTTAAAACAGAATTTAAAATTATTGAATCCAATCAGAATGATGGAGTAGCAAAATTGATAGAGAAGTTGTATTAAAAGTTTCTTTAGCGGTGGCTTCGGCTACGCTCAGCCACCTTGCAGAATAAATGTCTCAGCCACCTTGCAGAATAAATGTCTCAGCCACCTTGCAGAGTAAATGTCTCAGCCACCTTGCAAATAAATGTCTCAGCCACCTTGCAGAATAAAGGTGGTTGAGCGAAGCCGAAACCACCGCTAATATTTAT
>JAQVEY010000406.1 GCA_028697515.1 Bacteroidales bacterium
ATATTGTGCTGTGAGTTTTTGCTCTGGATCTTTATCTACCTGTGCTTCGGCAAGTTGTCTTTCAAATGTTTCGACATCACCAATTTTAAAATAATAATGAGGGCCTTTGTTTCCAGAAAAGCTAAATGGTCCAGATTTAGATACCTCTTTATGTTTTTCATCTGCTAGTCGGTCAGCTTTAATATAAATATCTACCCGATCTTTATTTACAATAACAATCTTTTCAATATCATTTGAGGGAAGCAGCTCTTTTTCAAAAACGTCTCTACCAATTTCTTTAGATGAACTTCCAAAATCGATAAAAGTAAAAGCTAAAAAAATACCGACTAACACTATATAAATCCACATCCTGTTTTTAGGAGCTTGTGGTAAATTTCCCTGATTTTTTGGTTTAGGAGTTTTTAAATCTTCAAATCCTTTTTTCTCTTCCATTTTCTTTTAGTATGTTCCGTTATTAAACTAAAAACTTGTTTAATTGTTTTGTATGCAAAGTTAATTATTTATTAATAATGTTTCGGCATCTGCCCAAAGTTGTTCGAGACGGAAAAATTCACGTGATTGTGGTTGAAAAACATGAACAACAACATTTATGTAATCAAGTAAAACCCATTCGCAATTTTCATAGCCTTCTTTTTTCCAAGGTTTTTCTTTTATGGTATCATTAACATTATATTCAATGTATTGTGCAATAGTATTAACATGTGTTTCAGAATTTCCCGAACAGATGATAAAGTAATTGGTTACTGCATTTTCAATTTTTTCAAGGTTCAAGACCAATATATCTTCTGCCTTTTTTTCGAGCATTGACTCTTTAATAGCTTTCAGCAATAATGTTGTTTCTTTATCTACTCGTTTTTTTGCCATATAATTTTTTTGCAAAGATATAAAAAGAACTTGTACTGCAAATCTGTATTGTCGTTTAGAGTATTTTTTATATCTTGCTCCTCGATATGGATAATAGTGTGATAAAAGATATTGTAACTGTAAAAATGCCATTTGGTAAATATGCCGGAAGACTAATTTGCGATTTGCCAGAGAGCTATCTAGTTTGGTTTCACTCAAAAGGTTTTCCTCCAGGCAAATTAGGGATGCTGTTAAGTACGATGTACGAAATAAGGCTAAATGGTTTGGAATATTTATTAACCCCTTTGCGTAAGAAAAATGGATGAAGAAATAATTATATCTGGAACTATTGATCACGAGATTCAATTATTATTTTTGCGTAGTAGTGGTCCAGGTGGCCAAAATGTTAATAAGGTTAACTCAAAAGTAGAATTAAGATTTGATGTTGAGAATTCTACTGTTCTTGATGATAATCAAAAAAGCATTATTGTAAGAAAGCTTAAATCGAGGATATCTGATTTGGGAATTCTTGTTTTAACTTGTCAAACATCGAGAAGTCAATTAAAAAATAAGGAATCTGTTATCAAAAAGTTCTATAAAATGATAAACAGAGCCTTAATTCCGCCGAAAAAAAGAATTAAAACCAAACCTTCACCAGCTTCAAAAGAGAAAAGATTAAAAGAAAAACGTGAGATTTCAGAAAAAAAGCTTAGAAGAAAAACCTTTTAATAAGTTAAAAGAGTTAATTTCGGCAAGTAAAAAAAAGTAAAAATGACAACTCTGATAAAAAATGCTCTTGTGATAAACGAATCTAAAAGCACTATAAAGAGTATTTTAATCGAAGATAGATTAATAAAAAACATATATGATATCGGTGCAGTTTTGCCACAGGCAGACTTAATAATTGATGCTAAAGGTTTGTGGATTTTACCTGGAGTGATTGATGATCAGGTGCATTTCAGAGAGCCGGGGAATACCCATAAAGCAGATATTTTCACAGAATCACGGGCAGCAGCAGCAGGAGGGGTAACCTCATTTATGGAACTACCTAATACTAACCCAGCTACAATTACAGATGACCTACTTAACGAAAAATATTCTATAGCTGAAAATAACTCTATTGTTAATTATGCCTTTTATCTTGGTGCAACAAATGATAATATCAAGGAAATTATAGCCTTGGATAAATCTAAAGTAGCAGGAGTAAAGATGTTTCTTGGTTCTTCGACAGGAAATTTATTGGTTAATAATCACAAAAGCATTGAGGATATTTTACGCGAATCGCCTGTAATAATAGCAGCCCACTGCGAAGATGACGAAATAATAAATAGAAATTTAGCCATATTTAAGCAAAAGTATAATGATGATATTCCTATTAAGTTTCATCCGCAAATACGATCAGAAGAAGCTTGTTACAAATCTTCATCTGGTATAATAGAAATAGCGGAGAGGACAGGAGCACAACTACATGTCTTTCACTTAAGTACAGGTAAGGAAACCAAGTTGTTTTCTGATAAACCAATAAATGAAAAGAGGATTACCGCCGAAGTATGTGTTCATCATTTATGGTTTAATGATGAGGATTATGATAAACTAGGAACAAAAATTAAGTGGAACCCCGCAATAAAAAAGGAATCTGACAGATTAGCACTTATAAAGGCTTTGAAGGAAGGTAGAATAGATGTTGTAGCAACCGATCATGCTCCACATAGTATTGAAGAAAAATTACAAACATATACCAAAGCCCCATCTGGAGCCCCAATGGTTCAGCATTCATTAATAGTAATGCTTGAGCTTGCATTACAGGGATATTTTACAAATGAAGATGTGGTAAAATGGATGTGTCATAATCCGGCAGAATTATTTAAGATAGAGAAAAGAGGCTATTTACGGAAAGACTATTATGCAGATATGGTTTTAATTAATCCTGAAAAGAAAACAAAAGTTCTGAAAGAGAACTTACTTTATAAATGTGGATGGTCACCATTGGAAGGCGAAGAGTTTAAAACTTCTGTTTATTGTACTATTGTGAACGGTGAAATAGTTTATA
>JAQVEY010000407.1 GCA_028697515.1 Bacteroidales bacterium
GTTCCTACAGGATGAGTGCTACCATTATCTGTTTCTGGCATATCTTTGTCTTGCCATCCTGAAGTCAGATTAAACCAGGCATAGCTTTTCAATGTAAGGAATTTGTCAACCATAACTTCTTTATTTGTATATCGGTCAGTATGGTAGCCATTAGGAAACATTTCTGAGTACTCCTGATAATATTCAGGATCTCCGGGATAACATGTGTCTTCAGCGGCACCGTCCACACAGCCAGAATACAGCCAACCATGACCATCGTTAATTGTTGGAATATATTTACCTCCTCTGGCTGCATACTCCCATTCTGCTTCTGTTGGCAAACGATATCCGTTAGTTCCTCTTACCCACCTTACGTCTGTTCCAAATACTTCATAGCATTGTTCAAGACCATCTTTTACACTTAACCAATTGCAAAATGCGACGGCATCCATCCAAGTAACCCACACAACAGGACGATTACCACGACCCCAATTTGTCGGACCATAATCCGAATCACCTTCCCAACCATCATGATTTAATTTGCCTTTCATTTCGTAACAATACACATCAAACAATTCGTATGTTACTTCTGTGCTCATCATATAAAAACTGTCAACAGTAACAGTATGTTGAGTCCTCATATCAAAAGTCAAATCAACACCATGCCTCAAATCCGAAGTTATATCCTTAATGTTCTGACCTTCAGAAGTCGCCGAGTCCAATGCATATGGTAAAAGCCAATCTCCCATAACGTAAGTTCCTCCTTCAACAAGAATCATATCATCTTTCGGAGATTCGTATGTTGGTACAAAAGACTCTTCTTCACAACTAACAGTTATTAAAATTATAAATATTAATAAAGACAGTATTTTTAATTGATTTTTCATATTCTAATAATATTTATTCTCTTTCCAGACTACCAAACATTACACTAATTCTAAAATAATGCACAATATTATTAAACTGATTCACAGCAATATATGCAGATTTATTATCACTTTGCATAATTGTTTTTGTTTCGGCAAAGCGCACTAAATTTAAAGTCAGGGCATAATCAAACATTATCCTGCCAAACTTAAACTTTTGGTTAAAATAAGTATTTAACGTATTAATATCATCTCTTGCTAACCCCAAAAACTCAAGTTCAAAACCTGAAGTTTGCCAAAAACCAAGCTTTTTGCATATTTTAGCCGGATGTAAAATCAAACCGCTTGAAACCATCAGTGTCTGATTAAAGGAATCATTTGGATCACCAACCAATGGTTCTTGTCCTCTTAAAATATCTCGAGGTCCTGAAAAATGCGGAGCAATTCCAATATAGTTGAAATACCCACCAGCATTTGCAAATACTGAAAACTTATTATCGCTAACAAAAGCCAACTCTGTTTCAATGGCATGAAAATATCTGTCATCTTCCATCCCCGGAAAATCTAGAACTAGATCTTCTTCTAAGGATTTACAATAATTGTATATTAAATTTAATTTAATCTCATTTTTATCCTTTATCGGATAAGCAAATTGATTAACCAAATAAGCCGAATAGAAATCTAAACTTGGTTTGAAATAAGGCTTAACCCCAATCGCAAAATTTGATTTTAACTTGTTCTCTTTAAAGTCAAAAGTAAATTCTGCAGCATCATTTACAAGAGGAATTCGTCCAAATGTGTGAGAATCGGAGCGACCAATAAGCACTCTGGCAAAATATTGAGATTCTGAATATTTAGCAACTAAACGTCCTATTCTAAAACGTGTTATATTACTAATTTTTTGTTCTATTTCGCAATTCAATAGGGTATAACTAAAATCATCCTGTTTTCCACTATCGAGATTCAATAATCTTAAGGCTACCAAGCCATACATCGTTGTTGATTTTGTAACTGGAATTGTTGCCCAAATATCAGCTCTAACCCAAAAAGTGTTCCCCCAACCTAATTTTTTGGCATAATATTCAGTTGCTCCATATTGTAGGTCGTCAGTATAATTTGGCAAATCCTCATCTATTAAACCCACATCATATACATCTGAGTTCTTCGGGAAAGTTAAAAAACTAAAATCGTTAGCAATTTGCATACCCATTGAAGGCTTTCTTTTTCCATTATTTGTTGTATCATCAGTTTGTGCCTGACTGTACAATGCAAAACAAACAATAAACAGAATTAAAATTTTTACTTTTTTCATTTTATTATTTTTAACTTATGTTTCTAACAGGTCTAAAAGGATATTTTCCATTTATTTTATCTGCATAATATCCATCATAACCAAATTGAAAATTCACTCCCCATCCAAATGTTGCAGCAAATGTTGATGCTGACCAATAAAATCCCAAGGGAGAAATCTGCACATCGGGGAAATACTTCTTATGGAACCATGTATTATCTTCAAAAGATAAGTCAAGAAGTGTTGCAATCTCTCTAATGTTAGGCATTCTCCAGTCATTATGTCTTCCAAGGTTCATTTCCTTGCAATAATTCAAAGCCTCCACAAAACTTAAATTTGGAGACTCCTCTTTTTTCCACATGAGATTTGTATTTAAGTCAGTTACGGTTCCGTCATTATTGTCTTTAAAAGCATATTTGGCTAAATCACCGAAAGATTTGTTGTATCCTCCTCTAACTGCCATCACGTAGTAACTGTTTTCTTTCAGATTACAAATTCCGCAACCATATCCGAAATATATTCCCCAACCAAGTCTTTTATCTGCTCCATATTCTTCTTTTGACCAATAAAAGTCGGGTTTGAGATTCCTAAAAATTGTTTCGTCAATAGCCGGAGTCTTATCCGCATAGTTTACAATAGTCCTTAATTCTTCTTTATTAGGTATCCTCCAATCAGAGAATCCTCCAAATTCACGTTTATTTAATTTGTCCGCATATTCCTGAGTTTCATCCCAGCGACATTTATAGGCGTTA
>JAQVEY010000408.1 GCA_028697515.1 Bacteroidales bacterium
AGTAGACTTTTCCGTACAAGAAAAATCTACAGATACTATTGCTATGTATGATGATGGAAGTCCTGCAAGAGACGAAGCTGGTAATTTATTACTCCGTCCGGGTGGACATGGGGCATTAATTCAAAATCTTAATAAAATTGATGCTGATATTATATTTATCAAAAACATTGATAATCTGACACATGGAGATTATCTTGAGGAAACAATTCCTTATAAAAAACTGCTGGGTGGATTATTGATTGACATCATTGAGAAAAATCAAATAATTTATAAAAATATTTCTTCCGAAAATTATTCAGGACACATTATAAATGCGAAAAATTATCTGGAAACAGAACTTGGGGCAGATTTCAGTAAGACTCCAAATCTTAGAGAGGAAATATTAAGATTTATAAATCGTCCAATAAGAGTTTGCGGAATGGTAAAAAATACCGGAGAACCGGGTGGCGGACCATTTTGGGTTCTAAATGCTTATAGAACAATCAGTCTTCAGATTGTAGAAAAAGCACAGATAGACTTATCCATTCAGGATCAAAACGAAAAATTCATGAGTGCAACACATTTCAATCCAGTTGATTTGGTTTGCTATACAAAAAGCCCTATTGGGAATAAATTTAACCTAAATGATTTTGTTGACAAAAATGCCTGCTTTATTTCAGAAAAAACACATATGGGCAAAAAAATCAGAGTTATTGAACACCCTGGATTATGGAATGGAGCAATGGCAAACTGGCTGACTGTATTTGTTGAGGTTCCGTTAATTACATTTAATCCTGTAAAAGAGTTGAACGATTTATTACGAAAAGAACACCAACCAAAAGAAATAATCTAAGATTCTTTAAATGAAGTTCTCCTATAAAAAAATACCTCTTTCAGTTAAAATTCTTACGGGAATGGGTTTGGGAATTATTTTCGGATTATTAGCAGTACAGTTTGGCTTATCAAAATTTACTTCGGATTGGATTTCTCCATTTGGTGAAATTTTTGTTCGCTTACTTAAACTCATAGCCATTCCTTTAATACTTGTAAGCTTAATAAAAGGCGTTTCTGATTTACGCAGCACAGCAGGATTGTCCACTATGGGAATAAAAACAATACTGTTCTATATTAGCACAACCATCATAGCTGTTTGTTTGGGAATTAGTCTTGCATATATTGTCAGACCAGGAAATTTCTTTCCAAAAGAACAACAACAAACATTATGTGAAAAATATTCAGAAAACGTTGAATCAAGTCAAGTCGAAGCAGAAATTGTTACTAAAAAAGGACCATTGAGTTTCTTAGTTGACATTGTTCCAGATAATATTGTTCTGGCATCATCTCAAAACACAATGATGCTTCAGATAATATTTTTTTCAATTCTTGTTGGAATCACTATTTTGCTTTTGCCAAGAAAGAAAACAAAATCGTTCAGAAAATTTATTGATTCATCAAATTATATTGTTCTCAAAATAATAGAAATTGTTATGCTTTATGCTCCAATTGGCGTATTTGCATTAATTGCATCAGTTATATCAGACATTGCCGGCGACGATCCTTCAGGCTCATTATCTCTGTTTAAAGCACTTGGAATGTATGTATTAACAGTAACCCTCGGGTTATTTATACTTTTGCTTCTATTCTATCCTATCCTTGCAAAATTATTAGGCAAAGTAAAATATACAAAATTTATAAAAGCAGTTCTACCTGCACAAATAATGGGATTTAGTACCAGTTCAAGCGCTGCAACTTTACCAATTACAAAAAAATGTGTAGAAGATAATCTAAATGTAAACCCAAAAGTAAGTAGCTTTGTTTTACCAATTGGAGCTACTGTAAATATGGATGGCACAAGTTTGTATCAGGCAGTCGCTGCAATTTTTATTGCTCAAGTTTTTGCTGTAGATCTTAACTTCATAGAAATACTCACAATAATTATAACGGCAACGCTTGCTTCAATTGGCTCTGCTGCAGTACCAGGAGCAGGTATGATTATGCTTTTAATTGTATTAAGCTCTGTTAATATCCCCGTTGAAGGACTTGCTCTTATTTTTGCAGTTGATAGACCGCTTGATATGTTAAGAACATCAGTAAATATTACTGGAGATTCTGTTATTTCTGTGATAATAAATAAAGCTCATTCTAAAATAAAAACCTAATATTTAGAAGATTTTGATAAAAGTTATACACTTGTTAAATCAAGAATCTAATAAAACAACTTAAATTTTAAATAGTGCTTAAAAATAAAGTCTTAAAGATATCTCTAGTAATATTTCTAACATCTTTTGTAATATTTGATTTGGGCTACTCATTTCGACAGTACTTGTCAAACCGTTTAGATTGGGATATGGCAGGAGGAATTGTGCCAGCTCAAAACGTAAAACCTGTGCTAGATAACCCTCTAGGATTTAAAGCAATCATCCACGGCGAAAAATATCCCAACCCAAATCGTTTTTTTAGTCATTGGGTTTTTTATAAGTATTACAACACAATGCCATTCATATTACAAAAATATATGCATCCGATAGAAAGTGTTTATTGGTCTAGCGCTATATTTAAAATAGTCGTACATTTTGGTCTTTTAATAATCCTTGGAATATTTATTACAGGGACTAAAAATATCTTCAGTATAAAATTTTTAACCGCACTAGCTATATTGACACCTTTTTTTCAAATATATGGATATCAGTCAATTATGGGAATAGTTGACAAATCTAATACATATACTTTTTTTTACCCTTTCCCTCTACTATTGATGTGCATTTATCTCCTTCCATTAGCGCTAAAATATTTATACAAACAGAATATCAGATTTGGGTTTTTATTCTTTATTCTATGGATGTTATTTGCAATGATAGTTAACTTAAGCGGTCCTCTAAATCCCGGAATAAGTCTTATCATTAT